>DAISLG010000152.1:0-5674 GCA_036820565.1 Gaiellaceae bacterium
GTGACGAGCTGCACGGCCTCGTCGCGGCGCACGCGGGCGTACACGTCCTTCAGCAGGGCCAGCTCGTGTTCCCGCCCGACGAACGCTGTCCCCGACTCGACCTCGGCGTCGACTCCGAAACGGCTGCGCGCACTTCGGGCGCGCCAGAGCCGCACCGGCTCGGCCTTGCCCTTCAGCTCGACCGGGTCGAGCTCGTCGTAGACGATCTGCGTCTGCGTCGTCCGGCGGGTCAGCTCGCCGACGACGACCGAGCCGACCGGGGCCGCGCTCTGGAGCCGCGCGGCCGTGTTGACGACGTCCCCGGCGACCATCGCCTCGCCCTGCTCGGGGCGCGCGCCGAGCGAGACGACGGCCTCGCCGGTGTTGACGGCGACCCTGAGCTCGACGCCGAGCTCGCCCGCTGCGTCGAGAATCCGCAGGCCGGCACGCACCGCCCGCTCCGCGTCGTCCTCGTGGGCGACGGGAGCGCCGAAGACGGCCATCACCGCGTCGCCGACGAACTTCTCGACGGTGCCGCCGAAGCGCTCGATCTCCTGCTTGACGCGGGCGTGGTAGGGCCGGAGGGTCGCCCGGACGTCCTCGGGGTCGGCCGTCTCGGAGGCAGCCGTGAAGCCCACGAGGTCACAGAAGAGGATCGAGACGACCTTCCGCTCCTCGTGCGTGGGCGGAGCCTCGGCGACCGCGGCGCCACATTCCGGGCAGAACCGGGATCCGGCGGCGATCTCGCGCCCACAGGTACTGCAGACCGACATCGACAGAGCGTAAGCCTCTGACGACCTGCCGCCAAGATAGACTCGGCCGGCGATGAACCTGGAGCGCTTCGCCGAGGCTCTCGGCGCGGCCGAGGTCGTGAATCCTGCTCCGGTCGAGATCTCCGAGCTCAGCTTCGACGCCCGGACGGCGCCGCCCGGCTCGCTCTTCTTCTGCGTGCCGGGCCATGCCGCGGACGGGCACGACTTCGCGACCCAGGCCATCGCCAACGGTGCCGCCGCGCTCGTCGTGGAGCGGCCGCTCCCGCTCGGGGTGCCCCAGCTCGTCGTCGCCGGTGTGCGCCGCGCGATGCCGGCCGCCGCGACGCTCTTCTTCGGCGACCCGAGCGCGGAGCTCGACGTGATCGGGATCACGGGGACGAACGGCAAGACGACGACCGCGTACCTGCTCCACTCGATCCTCGTCGCGGCCGGCCGCCGGCCCGGGCTGCTCGGGAACATCGAGCGCCGCGTGGGGGAGACCGTCCTCCCGGCGGGGCTGAACGCGCCCGAGGCGATCGACCTCCAGCGGCTGCTCCGGCAGATGGTCGATGCGGGCGACGACGCTGCGGTGATCGAGGCGACCTCCCACGCGTCGGCGCTCGGGCGGCTCGAGGGGACGCGGTTCGCCGTGCTGGTCTTCACGAACCTGACGCCCGAGCACCTCGATTTCCACGGGACGATGGACGAGTACTTCGAGGCGAAGCGGCGTCTGTTCGCACAGGCGGAGCGCGCGGTCGTGAACGTCGGCGACGAGTACGGGCGCCGGCTCGCCGACGAGCTGCCGGACGCCGTCACATTCGACGCTGAGGCCGACGAGCTCGCCGGCGTCGTGCTGCGGCTGCGCGGCCGCTTCAACCTCGAAAACGCGGTCGCCGCGGCCGCCGCCGCCCGGTCGCTCGGCATCGACGAGACGGCGATCCGGCGCGGTCTCGAGGCCGTCACGGGCGTCCCCGGCCGCTTCGAGGAGGTGGACGAAGGCCAGCCGTTCACGGTGATCGTCGACTACGCGCACAAGCCGGACGCGCTCGCGACCGCGCTCGCCGCGGCGCGCGAGCTCACGCGCGGCCGTGTCGTCTGCGTGTTCGGCTGCGGCGGCGACCGCGACCGGACGAAGCGCCCCGTGATGGGCCGCATCGCCGCCGAGCTGGCCGACCTCGCGATCGTGACGTCCGACAATCCGCGCAGCGAGGATCCGCTCGGGATCATCGCCGAGATCGTCGCCGGCGCTCCCGGGCTCGAGGTCGAGCCCGACCGGCGCGCCGCAATCGCCCGCGCGATCGACACCGCGCGCGCGGGCGACGTCGTCGTGATCGCGGGCAAGGGGCACGAGCAGGGCCAGGAGATCGGCCGCGAGCAGCTGCCGTTCGACGACAGGGCGGTCGTGCGCGAGGCGCTCGCGGGGGCGCGCGCGTGATCGCGCTGCCGCTCGAGCAGCTCGCCGGCCTGGGACGGCTCGACGTGCGCGACGCCGCCTCGAACGTCACCGGCGTCCAGGTCGACTCTCGCCGGATCTCCCCGGGAGACCTGTTCGTCGCAGTCGGCGACGGGACGCAGTTCCTGGACGACGCGCGTGCCCGGGGCGCCGCGGCCACACTCGTTCCCGACGACCCGTTTGCCGCTCTCGCCGCGATCGCAGGCGCCGTCCGCGACCGGAGCACGGCCCGGGTCGTCGGCATCACCGGCTCGACCGGCAAGACGTCGACGAAGGACATCCTCGCCGCGCTCTGCGCGCCGCGCGCGCGCACGATCGCCGCCGAGGCGAGCTTCAACAACGAGATCGGCGTGCCGCTGACGCTCTGCCGGCTCGAGCCCGACACGGAGGTCTGCATCCTCGAGCTCTCGATGCGCGGCCTCGGCCAGATCCGCGAGCTCTGCGCGTTCGCGCGCCCCGAGATCGGCGTGATCACGAACATAGGCCCCGTCCACCTCGAGCTCGTCGAGACGGTCGAGCGGGTGGCGGAGGCGAAGGCCGAGCTGATCGCGGCGCTGCCGGCGGGCGGCGTCGCTGTCGTCCCCGAGGAGCCATTGCTCGAGCCGTACCTCCGAGACGACGTCGAGATCCGGCGGTTCGGTCAGGTCGGCGAGGTCGGCGTCTTCCACGTGGACGGCCGCGACGTCCGTCTGCGCCTCAACTTCACCCAGCGCCACCAGGCGCAGAACACGCTGGCGGCGCTCCACGCGTACGCGGCGCTCGGCTTCCCGCTCGAGGACGGCGAGCTCGTCGTCGAGTTCTCGCGCCTTCGCGGCGAGGAGCTGCCGCTTCCGGGCGGAGGCGTGCTGATCAACGACTGCTACAACGCGAACCCGATCTCGATGCGCGCCGCCCTCGCCGACCTCGCCGCGAGGGGCAACGGCGGCCGGCGCGTCGCCGTGCTCGGGGACATGGCCGAGCTCGGCCCGAACGGCCCCGGCTACCACCACGAGGTGGGCGAGGCCGCCGCGGAGCTCGGCGTGGACGAGCTCGTCGCGATCGGCGAGCTCGCCCGCGGCTACGTCGCGGGAGCGGCCGGCGTCCCGGCGCGTTGGGCGGCGACGGTCGACGAGGGGATCGCCGAGGTCAGGGCCGCACTCCGCCCCGGTGACGTCGTCCTCGTGAAAGGCTCTCGCGCAATGGGCCTGGAGCGGATCGCGGAGGAGCTGCTCTAGTGCCTCGCGTGATCGTCGCCGCGCTCGTCGCGATGGTGTTCTCGATCCTCGTCGGGCCGCGCTTCATCGCCTTCCTCCAGCGGAAGGAGTACGGCCAGCAGATTCGCGAGGAGGGTCCCCAGCACCACGTCGCCAAGCAGGGCACGCCGACGATGGGCGGTCTGCTGATCGTGATCTCGGCGCTCGCCGGCTACCTGGCGCTCGGCCACTACACGCTCTACGGCGTGACCGTCCTCGTCGTGATGGCCGCCTGCGGCCTGATCGGATTCATGGACGACTTCCTGAAGATCGCGAACGCCCGCTCGCTCGGCCTCTCCGGCCGCTGGAAGCTGCTGCTCCTCGCCGTGATCACGGTCGGCGTCGGCGCCGTCACCCACCATCAGGGCCGCCACCACTCGCTCTTCGTCCCGATCGTCCAGCAGCGGCTGCCGCTCTGGCTGTTCTGGTACCTGCTGCTCTTCCTGATCATCGCCGGCGCCGCGAACGGCGTGAACCTGACCGACGGCGTCGACGGGCTCGCCGCCGGCACGTCGATCATCGCGCTCTTCACGTTCCTCGCGATCAACGTGATCGCCTACATTCGCTCCGCGCCTGCGACCGGGCCGATCCCGCGCGACGCGAACAAGCTCGACCTCGCGATCGCGGCCGCGGCGATCATCGGCGCCGCGATCGGGTTCCTCTGGTTCAACGCCTTCCCGGCCGAGGTGTTCATGGGGGACACCGGCTCGATGGCCCTCGGCGGCGCGCTCGGTGCGTTCGCGATCATGTCGAAGACGGAGTTCCTGCTGATCTTCATCGGCGGGATCTTCGTGATCGAGGCCGTGTCCGTGATCCTCCAGGTCGCGAGCTTCAAGTACTGGGGCAGACGCATCTTCCTGATGGCGCCGATCCACCACCATTTCGAGATGAAGGCGTGGTCGGACGCGAAGATCATGGTCCGCTTCTGGATCGTGACCGCCATCCTCTGCGCCAGCGGGTTCGCCCTCTGGTACCGCTACTACTTCAGACATTGAGGCGCGTCCTCGTCTACGGGCTCGCGCGCTCGGGGACGGCCGCCGCGGAGGCGCTCGAGCGGCGTGGGGTCGAGGTCGTCCGGGTCGACCGCACGCTCGGTAACGAGGACGCGTCGCTCGACGGGATCGACATCGTCGTCAAGAACCCCGGCATCCCGCCCGGCGTCCCCCTGCTCGCGCACGCGCGTGAACAAGGAGTGCCGATCTGGAGCGAGGTCGAGCTCGGCTACCGGCTGCTCGGCGGCGTCCCGATCGTCGGCGTCACCGGCACGAACGGGAAGACGACGACGGTCGAGCTGCTCGGCGCGATCTTCCGCGCCGCCGGCCACGAGGTCGCAGTCGCCGGCAACGTCGGTCGCCCGCTCTCGGCCGTCGAGGGTGCCGACTGGGTGATCTGCGAGCTGTCGAGCTTCCAGCTCGAGGACGTGCACGAGTTCCGCTGCCGCGTCGCCGTCCTCCTGAACCTCGAGCCGGACCACCTCGACCGGTACGTGTCGTTCGAGGACTACCGGGACGCGAAGCTCAGGATCTTCGAGCGCGCGGACGCCAAGATCGTCCCGAGTAACAGTCTGCTAGAAGGAATCCGGTTCTCGGCCGACGATCCATTGCCCGCGGAGCCGCTGATCCCAGGCCGCCACAACCGCGAGAACGCGGCCGCCGCGACCGCCGCCGCCCGCGCAGCCGGGATCGGCGACGACGCGATCGCCGAAGGGCTCCGCACCTTCCCCGGCGTCGAGCACCGGCTCGAGCTGGTGGCCGAGATCGGGGGAGTGCGCTACGTCAACGACTCGAAGGCGACGAACGTCCCCGCGGCGCGCACAGGGATCCGCGCGTACGACGCGCCGCTGCACGTCATCCTCGGCGGCTCGCTCAAGGGCGAGGACTTCCGCGGGCTCGACCTGCCCGCGAACGTCCGCTCGATCCACCTGATCGGCGAGGCCGCCGACGAGCTCGCGGCCGCGCTCGGCGACCGGCCCCACACGCGGGACAAGACGCTCGACCGGGCCGTCGCAGCCGCGGCCGCCGTGGCCGAGCCGGGCGACATCGTCCTGCTCAGCCCCGGCTGCGCGAGCTACGACCAGTACGAGAACTTCGAGCGCCGCGGCGAGGACTTCGTGCGCCTCGTGCAGAACCTGGAGGGATGAAGCGGGCCGAGCTCGAGTCGAGACTCCTCATCTTCGTCACGCTGGCGCTCGTCGCCTTCGGGATCGTGATGGTGTTCAGCGCCACGTCGGCCGCCGCGGCCGTCGGCGGCAACGACCC
>DAISLG010000153.1:0-5473 GCA_036820565.1 Gaiellaceae bacterium
CGCTCGATCCGCTCGTGCTTGACCTCCTCCGGCACCTGGTCGGGCAGCGTGGCCGCCTCGGTTCCGTGACGTGGCGAGTAGACGAACGTGAACGCGCTGTCGAACCCGACCTGCTCGACGACCTCGATCGTCTCGGCGAAATCCTGCTCGGTCTCGCCCGGGAACCCGACGATCACGTCCGTGGAGAGGGCCAGGTCGGGGATCGCCGCCCGCATCTCGGCGACGAGGGCGAGGTACCGCTCGCGGCCGTAGGTGCGGCGCATCGCCTTCAGGATCCGGGTCGAGCCGGACTGGAGCGGCAGGTGCGCCTGCTCGCACACGCTCGCGCACTCGGCCATGGCCTCGATCACCGGCGCGCGGAAGTCCTTCGGGTGCGGGCTCGTGAAGCGAATCCGGTCGATCCCGGTAACGGCGTCGCAGGCGCGCAGGAGCTCGGCGAATCCGGTACGGACTTCCGGGATCAGGTCGCGGCCGTACGAGTTGACGTTCTGGCCGAGCAGCGTGATCTCGCGGACGCCGTCGGCGGCGAGGCGCGTCACCTCGGCGACGACGTCGCCGGGCCTGCGGCTCTGCTCGCGCCCCCGGACGGCCGGGACGATGCAATACGAGCACTTCGAGTTGCAGCCCATCGAGACCTGCACCCACGCCTGGAACGACCGCTCGCGCCGCTGCGGCAGCTCGCCGGCGAATGACCGCCATTCGGCGAAGCGTCCGCGCGGCGCCTGCCCGCCCGCGCCGAGCCACTCCGAGAGGTGCGGGATCGACCCGGGACCGAAGGCGACGTCGACGTACGGGTAGAGCTCGAAGATCCGCTCGCGCTGCGCCTCGGCGTAGCACCCACCGACGGCAATCACCTTGTCCGGGTCGGCGCGCTTGAGCGCGGCCGCCTGCGCGAGGTGCGCGGCGAAGCGCTGATCCGGCTTCTCGCGCACCGTGCAGGTGTTGAAGACGATCACGTCGGCCTCGTCGGCCGCCGGCGCCTCGCCGAGCCCGAGCTCCTCGAGCATCCCCTTGATCCGCTCGGAGTCGTGCGCGTTCATCTGGCACCCGAAGGTGGTGACGTGGTAGCGGCGCATGGCGGCAAACAGTCTAGGGGTCAGACCCAGTCGAGGGTTACGAGGCCCGCGCGCGCCTCGAGGCATTGCGAGAGGTAGACGGCGAGGCCGATGTCGCCCGTCCAGAGCGAGTAGCGGGGCCGATCCTTGCGCTCGTACTGGGCGATCCCGTGCACGGCGAACGCCCGCGCGCGGTCGAGCCAGAGCCCGTCGCCGGTGCGCTCGTGGAGGGCGAGGAAGGCATGGCCGTTGCCCGCTGTCCCGTGGCAGAGGCCGTGGCCCTTGACGAGCGGACCCGCCTCCCAGGCGAGTTCGCCGGCCGCGGCGAGCAGGTCGTCCATTCCTTCGACAGTCGCGAGGCTCGTGATGACGCCGGGCGCGCCGTGGCACCACTGGACGCGGATCTCCTGGCCCTCCTGTGCCGCCCAGAAAGGATCCGCGATCGTCGGCCAGTTGGCCCTGCCGTCCTCGACGAGGGCGAAGCGCGTTGCGGTCTCCGCCGCCCGTCGGTGGAGCTCCATGCGCCGGCTTGGCTCCAGCAGCGTCTCTCCGCGCAGGAGCGAGTGCGCGTTCGAGGCGAAGCCGTGGCCCGCACCGATGCTCCGGATCAGCCTCCCCTTTCGGTTCTGGATCCAGAGGTGGCAGTCGTACTCCCAGTCGTAGCGCCACTCGTTCCAGAGGTGGTCCGCGTTCCGGCGGTAGAGCTCGGCCCAGCGCACCTCCCCGGTCTGCTCGTGCATCAAGAGCGCCGCCAGCATCGTGCCGGGAGCGCCGAGGAAGAGCTCGTTCGCGGGGTTCGTCGTGTTGATCTCGACCTGGGCGAAGAGCGCGTCGGCCACGGTCGCCGACGGCCGGGAAAGCCACGCTGCGAGCAGGACGCCGACGGCTCCGACCAGGTACGAGGGAGTGCGCTCGCCCCCGTCGGGCTCCTCGAAATACGACTCGACGAGGCGGTCCGCCGAGACGTCGCGGCCGAGGTGCGCCAGGCCGACGATCATCCCCGCTGCACCGGCGTAGACCGCCTTGAAGCGCGCCGCGGTCAAGCGCACGTCCTCGCGCGGGTCGGGCGGCCAGAAGGCACCCGGCTCGAAGGCCGCCTCGGCCTCGGCGACGATCCGCTCGATCGTCCCGCGCGCACGCGCCTCGTCCCACGGCTCTGCCGCGAGCGGCTCGTGGGCTGCGGGATCGTAGAGCGCTATTTCGCGAACTCGACCGCGCGGCTCTCGCGGATCACGGTCACCTTGATCTGGCCGGGATACTCGAGCTGGCCCTCGATCTCGCGGGCGATCTCGTGCGAGAGCAGCACGGCCTGGTCGTCGTCGATCTCGCCCGGGCGGACGAGCACGCGGATCTCCCGGCCGGCCTGGACGGCGTACACCTTCTCGACCCCGGGCTTCTGGGCCGCGATCTCCTCGAGCGCCTCGAGCCGCTTGATGTAGTGCTCGAGGCCCTCGCCGCGCGCGCCCGGGCGCGACGCCGAGATCGCGTCCGCCGCGATCAGCAGCACCGCCTCGACGGTCTGCGGCTGCACCTCGTAGTGGTGCGCCTCGATCGCGTGGACGACGGCCTGCGACTCGCCGTACCGCTTCGCGAGCTGCGTCGAGATCGCCGCGTGCGACCCCTCGACCTCGTGGGTCATCGCCTTGCCGAGGTCGTGCAGGAGCGCGGCGCGCTTCGCGGTCTTGACGCTCGCCTCGAGCTCGGCGGCCATGATCCCGGCGAGCTGGACGACCTCGAGCGTGTGGCGGAGCACGTTCTGCCCGTAGCTCGTGCGGTACCTCAGGCGGCCGAGGATCTTCACGAGCTCGACGTTGACGTCGCCGCAGTTCGCCTCGAAGACGGCCTGCTCCCCGGCCTGCTGAATGTGCTCCTCGAGCTCGACCTTCGACTGGTAGTACATCTCCTCGATCCGCGACGGGTGGATGCGGCCGTCCTCGACGAGCTTCAGCAGCGTCATCCGCGCGACCTCGCGCCGGATCCCGTCGAACGACGAGAGCACGACGGCGTTCGGCGTGTCGTCGATGATGAAGTCGACGCCCGTGAGGTGCTCGAGCGCACGGATGTTGCGGCCCTCGCGGCCGATGATCCGACCCTTCATGTCGTCGGAGGGAAGCTCGACGAGCGTGACGGTCGTCTCGGCCGCGTGGCTCGCGGCGACCCGCTGGAGCGCATCGGCGACGAGGTTGCGGGCGCGCCGCTTCGACTCGAGCTGCGCCTCCTCCTCCAGCTGGCGGACACGGCGGGCGAGCTCGTGGCGGACGAGCTCCTCCGACTGGTCGAGCACCCGCTGCTTGGCCTCGCCCATCGTCAGCCCGGAGATGCGCTCGAGCTCGGCGAGCTCCCGGCTCTTCGCGAGCTTGAGCTCCTCCTGGAGGCTCTTCAGGTGCACCTCGCGGTCGGCCAGGCCCTGCTCGTGGCGCGAGATCTCGACCAGGTTGCGGGCGGCCTCCTCCTCGCGCGCCAGCGCGCGCTGCTCGAGCGCGACCATCTCGGCGCGGCGGCTCGAGAGCTCGGACTCGCCACCGACGCGCAGCTTGACGGATTCCTCGCGCGCCTCGATCTGGGCCTCCCGGCGCAGTGCATCGGCCTCGCGTCGTGCCTCGACCAGCAGCAGCGCCCTGGTGCGGCGCGCAGCCTCCAGGCGCGAGCCGGCGGCGAGGCGGAGAGCGAGGAACGTCGCTCCGGCGCCGGCTGCGAGTCCGATCAGTAGTCCGACGAGAACGAGCATGCACGCTCCTGCGGGGCCCGTGGCCCGCACGCGCGCTCGTCGCGAAATCGGTTCGGCTCGGAGCCCGGAACGGGCTCCTCTCGGCTCAGGTCAGTGTGGTCTGGGGATGATCTGGGCCTGGTGGTGCGATCTCAGGTGTCCTGGGTGTCAGAGGGATCGGATCCGATGTCGAAACTGCGTGGGTGCAAGCCAATGTGCGTAGGTGTGAAGTGGCCCAATCGTACCCCTCGTCACGTGTCGTCCGCAACGGGGGCGCCGATCGCGGGCTCGATCGACTCCTCGGAGAAGCCCTTCCGGGCGAGGTAGCGCGCGGTCTTCGGGTCACGTCCCCTGGCGGCCGCCACCCGGTGCGCGCGCTCCGATTCCGGCTCGAGCGCGCCGATCGCGGCTTCGATCGCCTCGGGCGGCACGCCCTGGCGCTCGAGCTCGAACCGGATCCCCTCGTCGCCGGTGTGGCGCTCGGCGAGCGCGCGGGCGCGGGCCTGCGCGAAGCGGCCGTCGTCGACGAGGCCGGCGCGCTCCAGCGAGCCGAGTGCCGCCGCGCGGGCCGAGACACTCGCCCCGGCCCGCTCGAGCTTCGCGTCGAGCGCGGCCGCCGAATGGTCGCGGTGGCGCAGCGCGCGGGTGGCGACCCGCAGGGCCTCGGACCGCCGCCGCTCGCGCGCGAGCTCACGCAGGCGGGAACGGTCGAGCTCCTGGCCCTGCATCAGCCCGGCGCGAACGACCACGTCGGCGGCGAAGGTACGCCACGGCGCGCCGTCGAGCTCGACGCGCACGCGGCCGGAGCGCTCCTCCCGGAGCGCCGTCACGGTCAGTCGCGGCTTCGCCACGAACGACTAGGCAGCGGGCACGGCCTCCGGTTCCGCCTCTGGCACTTCTTCAGCAGCCGCGACCGGCTCGTCGGAAAGGGAAGGCAGGAGTCTCGCCGAGACGACCTGGTCGGGCCCGGCGAGCACCTGGAGCCGCTGGAGGATCTGCTGCGTCACGTCCGGATGCTCCTTCAGGAACGCGGTCGAGTTCTGCCGGCCCTGGCCGAGCCGCTCGTCCTCGAAGCTGAAGTACGAGCCCGACTTCTGGACGACCTTGCGCTCGAGCCCCGCCTCGAGGACCGTGCCCTCCCAGGAGATGCCCTGGCCGTAGATGATCTCGAACTCCGCCTGCTTGAACGGCGGCGCGACCTTGTTCTTGACGACCTTGACGCGGACGCGGTTGCCGTAGGCCTCGGTGCCGTCCTTCAGCGTCTCGATCCGGCGGATGTCGAGCCGGATGGAGGCGTAGAACTTGAGCGCCTTGCCGCCCGGGGTCGTCTCGGGGCTGCCGAACATGACGCCGATCTTCTCGCGAAGCTGGTTCGTGAACAGGCAGATCGTGTCGGTGCGGTTGAGCGTGCCCGCGAGCTTGCGCAGCGCCTGGCTCATCAGCCGCGCCTGGAGGCCGACGTGGCTGTCGCCCATCTCGCCCTCGATCTCGGCCTTCGGCGTGAGCGCGGCGACAGAGTCGATCGCGACGACTGACAGCGCGCCGGAGCGGACGAGCAGCTCGCAGATCTCGAGCGCCTGCTCCCCCGTGTCGGGCTGGGAGACGAGCAGCGCGTCGATGTCGACGCCGATCTTGCGGGCGTACTGCGGGTCCATCGCATGCTCCGCGTCGATGAAGGCGCAGATCCCGCCGCGGCGCTGCGCCTCGGCGA
>DAISLG010000154.1:0-5413 GCA_036820565.1 Gaiellaceae bacterium
CTAGTCGCGCTCGAGCATCGTCCGGAGCTCGGTGAGCTTCTCGCGGCGCAGCTCGTCGCGCTCACCGCGGTCGACGCGGTCGATCAGGCCGCGCACGAGCGGCGCCAGCTCGACCGGGTTGAACGGCTTCGTCACGTAATCGACACCACCGAGATCGAGACCGCGGGCACGGTCGCGCAGCTCCGCGCGCGCCGTCAGGAAGATGATCGGGATCCCGTTCGTGCGCGTGTCGTCGAGGAGCTCCTCGGCCACGCGCCACCCATCGAGCCCGGGCATCATCACGTCGAGCAGGATCACGTCAGGCGTCTCCTCCCGCGCCTTGTCGAGGCCCGTGGGGCCGTCCGCCGCTTCGACGACCTGCATGCCTTCCGCCTCGAGGTTGACCCGGCACAGAAGCCGGATCGGCGCCTCGTCGTCGATCACCAACACGCGTGTCATAGCCCTCCCTGGTCCGCCGCCGTATACCCGCTGGCCACTTTCTCACTCACGCTCGCGGGCGAGAGGAAGGTCGAAGACGAAGCTCGCTCCCTCGCCCTCGGTCGATTCGACCCAGATCTTGCCGCCCATCGCGGCGACGAGGCCCTGCGCGATGAAGAGGCCGAGCCCCGTCCCGCCCGCCTCGCGCGCTCCGTCGGCCCGGTAGAACTTCGAGAAGATCCGCTGCCGCTCGCCCGCGGGCACACCGGGCCCCTCGTCGGCGACGCTGACCTCGACGGCGTCCGCGCGCCTCCGCGCGGCGACCGTGACCTTGCCGCCGCTCGGCGAGAACCTGACCGCGTTCTCGAGCAGCTGGTCGAGGATCTGGCGGAGCTTGTCGGAGTCGGCCTCCGCCTCGAGGGGGCCGTCCTCGAGCTGGACGACGAACTCCCGGCCCTCCGCGGCGTTGGCACCCTCGACGACCTCGCTCACGACCGAGCCGACGTCCGTCTTCGCAAGGTCGACGCGCAGGTCGCCGGTGTCGAGCCGCGCGACGTTCAGGAGCGCGTCGACGATCGTCGTGAGCCGTTCGGCCTCGGACGCGATGTAGCCGACGAAGGTCGCCCGCTCCTCGTCCCCGAACATCACGTCCTGGCGCAGGAGCGTCTCCGCGAAGCCGTAGATCGACGTGAGCGGCGCGCGGAGCCGCTGGGAGACGGTCGAGACGAACTCCGACTTCATCTGTTCGACGAGCCGCTCCGCCGAGATGTCGCGGAACGCGAAGATCCGCCCGGCGACGGCACCCGCCGGGTCGCGCATGATCGCCTCCGTCAGCGAGAGCCAGATCTCCTCGCCGCCGCGCGTGATCGACACGAGCCGGTTGCCGGCCGATGCCTCGCCGCCCGCCTCGAGCGTGCGCTGGAGCACCTGAGCCGGCGTGCGCCCCATCGCCTCCTCGCGCGGGACGCCGGTGATCTCGACCGCGGCGTTGTTCCAGAGGACGACGTGCCCCTCGCGGTCGACGGCGACGATCCCGTCGGCGATGTTGGCGAGAATCGCGACGCTCTGCTCCCGCTCGAGCGCGATCCGCTGGTACAGCTCCGCGTTGGCCATCGCGGCAGAGGCGTTGCCGGCGAGCGCCACCAGCGCCTCCACCTCCTCGTCGCGCCAGGTTCGCGGCCGGAGCCCGTAGACGGCGAGCACGCCGTAGAGCGTTCCCTCCGGGCCGGCGAGTGGCACGCCGAGATACGACCGGTAGCCGGCCGCGACCACGGGCTCGCCGTCGAGGGGCCGGCCGTCCTCCTCGACGTTCGCGATCGCGATCGGCAGCCGCGTCTGCACGATCTCGCCTGCGAGCGCCGACGTGGCGGGAGCGATCGTGCCGAGCGCCTCCGCGGCGCCCTCGCCGGATGCCGCGGTGACGACGAGATCGTCACCGTCGAGCGCGCGGATCGAGCACGCCTCGACGCCGAGGAGCGCCGGGGCCTGGACGGCGACCTCCTCGAGCACGGCGACCGGGTCGAGCTCGGTCGCGAGCAGGCTGCTCGTCCGCGCGAGCTGCTGCGAGAGGGCGCGCGACGAGCGCTCGGCCTCGTAGAGCTCGCTCCGCTCCAGGGCCCCGCGCGCCGCTCGGGCGAGCTGGCGCGCGAGCTCGAGATCGTCGTCGGTGAAGGCGCGCTCCTCGACGAAGAACACGATCGCGAGGCCGTCCTCGTCGGCCCGCGGAGCCTCGACCGGGATCGCGAGCAGCGACGTGTACCCGGAGTCGACGGCGAGCTCGCGCCAGTCGGCGTCGAAGCGCTCGTCGTCGGCGACCATCCGCGCCGCGAGCACGCGCCGTTCGCTGGCGGCCGTCGCGAGCGCGTGGGCCGACTGCGGGAGCTCCTCGCGGAGCGCCTCCGCGAGCGGGGCCGGTAGGTCGTGGCCGCCGGCGAGCTCGAGCCCCGACGGACCCGGCATCAGCACGGCAGCGAAGCTTCCGCCGAGCGCCTCGCCCGCCGCCTGCGCCGCCGCGTCGAGCGTCTCCTCCCGCGAGAGCGGCTCGCCGAGCACGGTCGCGATCCCGTAGAAGCCGCGCTGGATCTGCGCCTGGCGCGACCGCTGCTCGAAGTTCTCGGCGTTCCGGAGCGCGAGCGAGGCGAGGCCGGCGAAGGCCTCCAGGAGCTCGGTGTCGTCCTGGTCGAACGTGCGCTCTCCGTCGCGGAGTCCGACCCCGAGCACGCCGCGCGTCTCACCCGACCAGATCATGGGCGCGACCAGTGCGCGCCGGAACTCGCCGTAGGCCGGGTGCGGGATCGGGTTCTCGATCCGGTCGTAGTCGTCGCCCGCGACCGGCCGGCCCTCGCGGATCGCGTGGCCCGCGACGCCCCGGTCGGTCGGGCACTCGTAGCCGACGAGCCGCGGGTCGAGGCCGTGCACCGCGGCGCAGCGGAGGACGTCGTGCGCCGTGTCGACGAGGTAGCAGTCGGCCGCGTCGGCCCGCAGGAGCTTGGCGACCTCCTCGACGAGGCGCTCGAGCACCGTCTCGAGGCGCAGCTCGCTCGTCACGACCTTCGCCGCCTGGAGGAGCGCGGCCTGTTGCTCGAGCCGCCGCTGGTTCTCGCCCAGCAGCCGCGCCGTTTGGAGCGCGACGCCGAGCTCGCGCGCGACGGCCTCGGCGAGGAGGACGTCGCCCTGCGCCCACGCTCCGGGCTCCGGCCGGTGGAAGCCGAGGACGCCGATCGTCTCGCGCGAGGCGACGATCGGGGTCGCGAGGACGGAGCGGGCGCCGAGCTCGACGAGCAGCGCGCGGCTGTCGGGCTCGTCCTGGAACAGCGGGGTCGTCTCGACATCCTCGATCGCGATCGTCCGGCCCTCGCGCTCCACGAGCGTCGGCACGGGGAAGCGGGAGGCGGCGGCCCGGATCGGCTCGACGCCGTCGGCGTCCCACTCCGCGCCGACGCGCATACCCGGCCGGCCCGGGTTGCTCAGCCGCACGTAGCAGCGCGACGCGCGCAGCTCGGGCCCCGCCTGCTCGACGGCGCTCTGCATCGCGAGGTCGTGGTCGAGCTCGGCCCGGAACCGGCGGGCCATCGTGGCGACGAGCCGCTCGCGCTCGAGCGCCTCACCGAGGGCCGCGGCCGAGCGCGTCCGGTCGAGCGCGAGCGCCGCCTCCGCGCCGAGCGCCTGCATGAACGACATCTCCTCCGCGGTGAAGGCGCGAAACGTCGTCGTCGTCGCGACGATGACGACGCCGATCACGCGCTCCTCCGAGATCAGCGGGATCCAGACCGCGCTCTTCACGCCGGACAGGGCTGCTAGCCGTGGGCTGACGCGCGAGGAGCCCGGCACGTCGTAGACGGTCACCGGCGCGGCGTCGAAGACGGCGCTCGCGATCCCCGACGGCTCGTCGACGAGGTCGACGGCGATCCCCTTCCACCAGTCCACGTCCTCGCCGGCGAGGCGCGCGAGCAGGCCCGTCGCCCCCCGGCCGGTGTCGTCGACCAGCGCGAGAGCGGTGAACTCGACGTGGAAGAGACCCGAGATCTCGTCGAGCAGCACCCGACCGGCGGACAAGACGTCGCGGGTGCGGGCGAGCTCGTTCGCGATCGCGGAGATCGCCTCGAGCTCGCGGTTCGGCAGCGTCTCGCGCACCTCGCCGCCCGGCTCCGGACGCCTCCGCCCGAGCAGAAGCCCCGCGGCGGCGCCGGCCCCGAGCGCGACGAGCGCGAGCAGGAGCAGCGGCAGCGCGCTGAAGAGGACGAGCTCGGTTGCTGGTGTCACTGGGCTCCCGACGGTTTCTCGGCGTCGAATGTTATCCCTGCGGGTTCAAAAGATGGGCCGCTCGGCCTATTCACAGGGCCGGGGCTGCTCGTTAGCGTCCACTGCACTGGGCGATGCGAACCGTGGCTTCGACCGCGGTGAGCATTTCTGGGAAGGCCGGCCGCAACGACCCCCCGAGCGGCCGGCCTTCTCGTTCCCCGAAGGACTCCACGCTCGTGTCTACACTGGAATCGTGGTGAAGCGAGTCCTCCTGGCGTCTCCCCGCGGCTACTGCGCCGGGGTCGAGCGCGCCGTGGAGACGGTCGAACGCGCGCTCGACCTCTACGGGCCGCCGGTCTACGTGCGCAAGCAGATCGTCCACAACCTCCACGTCGTCCGCGACCTCGAGGAGCGGGGCGCGATCTTCGTGGAGAGCGAGGACGAGGTCCCGGTCGGGGCGACGGTCGTCTTCTCGGCCCACGGCGTCGCACCCGCGGTGCACGTCAACTCCGCCGCCCGCGGCCTGAACACGATCGACGCGACCTGCCCGCTCGTGACCAAGGTGCACGTCCAGGCCCGGCGCTACGCCGCCGCCGGCTACACCGTCGTCCTGATCGGTCACGCAGGCCACGAGGAGGTCGTCGGCACGATGGGCGAGGCGCCCGACTCGATCGTCCTCGTCGAGTCCGTCGAGGACGCGGAGCGGCTCGAGCTCCCCGGCGCGGAGAAGATCGCGTACATCACGCAGACGACGCTCTCGGTCGACGAGACCGCGGAGATCATCGGCGTCCTGCGGCGGCGCTTCCCGAACGTGTACGCGCCGAAGAAAGAAGACATCTGCTACGCCACGTCGAACCGCCAGTGGGCGGTCAAGGAGATGCTCGGCGAGGTCGACCTGCTGCTCGTGATCGGCTCGCGCAACTCATCCAACTCGAACCGCCTCGTCGACGTCGCGCGGGCCGCGGGGGTCGCCTCCTACCTGATCGACGACGAGACTGAGATCGAAGAGAGCTGGGTCGAGAGCGTCGAGACAGTGGGCGTGACCTCCGGCGCGAGCGCGCCCGAGAAGCTCGTCGAGCGCGTCTGTGACTGGTTCCGCGCGCGGGGCGCCGCGATCGAGGCGTTCCGGATGGTCGACGAGGACGTCGAGTTCCGGCTCCCCGTCGAGCTCCGTCGCGAGCTGGCGCTCGCCGACGCTCAGCGCTAGATGGTTGATCGGAAATTGGCGCTCCCAGCGGGGATGGCTCAGACCAAG
>DAISLG010000155.1:0-5399 GCA_036820565.1 Gaiellaceae bacterium
ACCTTGCCGATCTCGCGCAGGTAGAGCCGCAGCGAGTCGAGCGACGGCTCGACGGCGAGGTCGAGCTTCGGGCCCTTCTCCTCCTCGGCGAGCGCGGGCTGCTCGTGGGGCGGGTGCTTGTGGTTCTCCCCCTCCATCAGCTCGATCGAGTGGTCGATCAGGTACGTGTAGAAGTCTTCGATCTGCTGCTTCGAGAGCTCGACGTCCTCGAGCGCCGTGACGATCTCGTCGTAGGTCAGGAACCCCTTCTCCTGACCGTCCTGGACGAGCTTCTGGAGTTCTTCGACGTCGGGAAGCGAGATGTCGACAGTGAGCACGCAGACCTCGGCTTTCGTTCCGGAGATTGACGGGGAAAATCGACCTAGAACGCAAAGAACCGGAACCACTGCATCCGGCTCACCCTCTGACTGGGCTGATCTTACAACGGATCGGCTCGAGTGGAAGAAGTATTTTGTCCGCGGTGGACACGGGACTTCAGGGCAGGCGCGTGCTCGTCACCGGCGGCTCCGGCGGGATCGGCTCCGCCTGCGCGCGGGCGTTCGCGGCCGAGGGCTGCGAGGTCGTCGTCCACTACCACCGCGGCCGCGAGCGGGCCGAGGCGGTCGCCGCGGAGATCGGCGGCGCTGCGGTCGTGGGCGCGGACCTGACCGACGAGGCCGCCGTCGAGCGCCTGTTCGCCGACGCCGGCCCGCTCGACGTCTGCGCGGCGGTCGCCGGCGTCTGGCCGAAGGCGGACGAGCCGGTCTGGGAGCTCTCGCTCGCGCGCTGGCGCGAGACGCTCGACGCCAACCTGACCGCCACGTTCCTGACCGCGCGCGGCTTCCTGCGACAGCTCGAAGGGGCGGGGTCGCTCGTGCTCGTCGGCTCGACCGCCGGGCTCTACGGCGAAGCCGGCCACGCCGACTATGCCGCGGCCAAGTCCGCGATCCTGCACGGCCTGCTCCTCTCGCTGAAGAACGAGGTCGTGCGGCTCGACCCGGGCGCACGTGTCAACGCCGTCGCACCGGGGTGGACGGAGTCGGCGATGACCCGCGGCCTCGTCGACGAGGAGCGGATTCGCGCGATCTCGCGAACGATGGCGCTGCGCAAGGTCGCCCAGCCCGAGGACGTCGCGCGCCAGGTCGTCGCGCTCGCCTCGGACGAGCTCTCGGGCCACGTCACGGGCCAGATCGTGACGGTCGCGGGCGGCATGGAGGGCCGCGTCGTCCACGAGACATGAGACGCCTCGCCGCCCTACTCGTGCTTCTGGCCGCCCCGGCCGCGCTCGCCGCCGGGCCGACCCCGCCCCGGGCTCCGGCTCCGATCGTGAAGGGCTATCGAACGACCCCGCCGCCGGCCTGGGTCGAGACCCGGAAGGGCTCTCTTTGGCTCGCCTATGCCTCCTTCTGCTGGACGGCGCCCGCGGAGTACCCCGGCGAGGCCGATCCGGTCTGCAAGGACTACCCGGCGCCGGCGACGCGGACCGACCTGCCGGCGATCGTGCTGCGCCGCGGCGAGCTCGTCCACCTCCAGCTCGGCTTCGTCCCGCAACGGCTGACGCTGACGATCCGCGGCAGGACGTACGAGCTGGCGCGCGCCGAGCGGACGGTCTGGCGGGCGCAGCGGGCCGGCGTCGCCGTCCTCGCCGGCAAGACCGGGGTCGGCTTCGCGCGCTACGCCGCGCGCTTCGAGCTCCGCTAGAGAACGAAAGCGGCGGGCTCTCGCCCGCCGCCTCGACTCCGTGCCGCAGGAAAGATTTGCCGTCAGTCCCGTGCACACAAGAGTCTTCGCCAACTAGATCGGCAGCCGCCCCGCCGACCTTGAGGTCCTCTCCGGAGGGAAGAGCGGGACCGCCGCTGGCCCCGCTCCATTCACCTCCGGAAGTACCCATTCAAGTGGCCCCCGCCGCATCGGGGCCAACTCGAACAAGCCGCACTATGGGCGATCGGGATGCGCTTCTCCTATCACCCATCGTGGGTTGACTGGTCTACTTCACCGATGGTCACGCGCTTCCTCGATCGCCTCGCCGAGGGCCCGCCGATCGTTGCCGACGGCGGCATGGGCACGCTCGTCTCCGCAGCGGTGGGGCGCTTGCGCTGCCCGGAGGAGGCGAACGTGCGCGCGCCGGACAGTGTCGTCTCGGTGCACGTCGCGTTCATCAACGCCGGCGCCGAGCTGATCGAGACGAACACGTTCCGCGCGAATCGCCGCAAGCTCGCCGAGGTCTACCTCGAGGACGACGTCAAGCGGATCAACGAGGCCGGCGTCAAGTGCGCGCGCGAGGCGCGTGAGATCTCGGGGCGCGACGTGTTCATCGCCGGGTCGATCGGGCCGCTCGGGGAGCTCGAGTTCGAGCAGGTCGACGCGGCCGCGATCTTCGCGGAGCAGGCCGAGCTGCTCGAGGGCCGCGGGGTCGACCTGTTCATGGTCGAGACCTTCTTCGAGCTCGAGCAGCTCACCACCGCGGTCGAGGCCGTCCGCTCGGTCTCGCGGCTGCCGATCGTCGCGCTCCTGACCTTCGACGAGGACGCCCAGACGCTCGCCGGCCTCTCCGCGCGCGACGCCGCGAGGCAGCTCTCCCGGCTCGACGTCGCCGCGATCGGCGCGAACCACGGCGCGGGCCTCCAGGCGGCGCTCCGCGCGCTCGAGGAGATGGGGACGGACGGGAAGCCGCTCGCGGCGCTGCCGAACGTGGGTCTCGCGAGCCTCGTGGGCGGGCGCGTGATCTACCCGCACGCGACACCGGCCTACTTCTCCGAGTTCGCCGCGCACGCGCGCGAGCTAGGGGCGCGGATCGTCGGCGGCTGCTGCGGGACGACGCCGGTCGAGATCCAGGCGATCCGCGCAGCGATCGAGGATGACCGCCGCCCTGCCGCTCCCCGCGTCCGCCGCGAGCGCGAGCTGCTCCCGCACGAGCCCCACGCCAAGCCCCGGACGGAGCTCGCGCGCAAGCTCGCCGCCGGCGAGTGGGTCGTCTCGGTCGAGCTCGACCCGCCGCAGGGCGGCAACCTCGAGGCGATGCTCTCGACCGCGCAGCAGCTGAAGGCCTCGGGCGTCGTCGACGTCGTCGACGTGAACGACAACCCGATGGCGCGGGCGCGGATGAACGCGCTGATGTCGTCGGTCGCGATCGAGCGCGAGACCGGGCTCGAGACGATCCCGCACGTCACGTCGCGCGACATGACGGTGATGGGTCTCACCTCGACGCTGCTCGGCGCCCACGCCGACGGCGTCCGCAACGTGCTCGCGGTCACCGGCGACCCGCCGAACGTCGGCGACTACCCCGGCTCGCACGGCGTCTACGAGGTCGACTCGATCGGCCTCTCCCAGCTCGTCTCGCACCTGAACCGCGGCGAGGACATGAACGGCCGCCAGATCGACGCGCCCACCTCGTTCTACCTCGGCGTGGCGCTCAACCCCTCCGCCGACGACCTCGACACGGAGCTCGCGCGGTTCGAGCAGAAGCTCGAGGCCGGCGCGCAGTTCGCGATGACGCAGGTGCTGTTCGACCTCTCGTACCTCGAGCGCACGATCGAGCGCCTGGGCGGGACCTCGCCGATCCCGATCCTCGTCGGCGTCTTCTACGTGCGCAGCTACCAGCTCGCGCTGCGGCTCCACAACGAGGTGCCGGGCATCGTCGTCCCCGAGCACGTGCAGGAGCGCTACCGCGACGCCGGCTCCGACGCCGCGCAGGTCGGCCTGGAGATCGCGCGCGAGCTGATCGAGGCCTCGCGCGAGCTCGCGCAGGGGGTCTACGTGATCCCGCCGTTCGGGCGCCCCGAGGCGGCGCTCGAGCTGTTGGGTTAGCAGGGGCCGGTCGAGACGCGGCCGCCCGCCCGGCGGAGCACGCTGCGGACGGCGCCGGTCGTGATGCCGAGACCGACCGCCCTGCCTTCGGCCGCCGCGAACACGGTCGTCTCGACCGCGCCGTTCGCGTCTACGGCCGGCCCGCCGGAGTTGCCGTGCCGGACGACCCCGCTGATGGTCGCGGCCGTGCGGCCGCGCACGTGGACGAGCGGGCCCATCCGACCCGCCCGCGCGTCGAACGGGCCGTTCTCCGGGTAGCCGAGGATCGCGACGGCGACGCCGGGCGCGGCGTCGACGAGCGGAAGCGGGCGCGCGCGCAGCCCGGGGACGCGCAGGACGGCCACGTCCTCGTGCCGGTCGACGGCGACGGCGTAGGCGGAGGCGTCGCCGACGCGGATCCCGCGCCCGCCTGCGATCACGTGCGCGGCCGTGACGACGAGCCCCGGCCGGGCGACCCACCCGGAGCCCTCGACCCCGAGGCCGCAGGCGGTCGCCGTCACGCGGAGCACGCTGCGACCGGCACGGCGCACCTCCGGCCGCCGCAGCACGGCGGGGTCGGGCGGCAGCACCGGCGTCAACGGGCTCGAGATCGACGGGAACGGGTCGACGCGCGCGAGCGCCTTCAGGATCGTCCGCGGCGGCACGAGCTCGTTCAGTCGTTGCAGGACGACCGACTGCTGCACGCCGCGCCGGAGCTCCGTCTGCCCGGGGAGCTGGAGCGCGACGGCGCCGAGCACCCAGACGATCGCAAAGCCGAAGGCGCCGCCGACGAGCAGCCCGCCGGCGGAGTCGAGCGCGCGGAGCGGCGGCAGGACGGACAGGCTTCCCCGGGCCATCGAGCCGAGCATCGAGCCGATCCCCTTGAGCAGTCCCGCGAGCAGGACCGCGCCGGCGAGCGCGGCGAGCGGGTTGTACGGCGAGTGCGCCCCGTGCGAGAGGAAGTGCGGCCCGATCCGCGCGCCGACGACCGCGCCCGCGACGACCCCCGCGAGCGAGAAGGCGCTCGCGACCAGGCCGCGCCGCAGCCCCGAGAGTGCCGCAAGCGCGACGACGCCCAGTGCGATCCAGTCGACCTTCGTCACCGGAGTAGGCTAGCCCTGGACATGGACGGCGACGAGCTCCAGAGCTTCATCGACCGCTACAACGACGCGTGGGGCCGCCACGACGTCGAGGCGATCGTGGCGATGCACACCGAGGACTCCGTCTTCGAGAACCACACCACCGGCGACGTGAACGTCGGCCGCGAGGCGATCGGGCGCGCGATCGCCGGGATCTTCGGCGTCTTCCCCGACCTCGCCTTCGACACCCGCCGGCAGTACGTCCGCGAGGATCTCGTCGTCCAGGAGTGGACGGCGACCGGCACCCAGGAGGGAGCGATGACCCGCTCGGGCGTGCGCGTCGAGCCGACCGGCGCGCGGGTCGAGTACCGCGGCATGGACGTGATCCCGATCCGTGACGGCCTCGTCGCGCGGAAGGACGTCTACTCCGACGGCGTCACGCTGCTACGCCAGCTTGGGCTGAGCCAGATCTGAGCCTGCCGCTAGACTGGTCGCCGCGCCTGGGGGCGTAGTTCAGTTGGTTAGAACGCCGGCCTGTCACGCCGGAGGTCGCGG
>DAISLG010000156.1:0-5370 GCA_036820565.1 Gaiellaceae bacterium
ACGACCGGCGCACCGGCGGCGAGCTTGACGCGCACCTCACCGGTGACGAGCTGCTGTGTCCTCTCGACGAACGCGTCGATCGCCTCGCGGACGGGGCTGAACCAGAGGCCGTCGTAGACGAGCTGCGCCCAGCGTGCGCCCAGCTCGCGCTTGAGATCGAGCTCGCCCTTCGTCAGGACGAGATCCTCGAGCGCCGAGTGCGCCGCGATGATCGTCATCGCCGCGGGAGCCTCGTAGAGCTCGCGGCTCTTGATCCCGACCGCGCGGTTCTCGATCATGTCGATGCGGCCGATCCCGTAGGCGCCGGCCTCGGTGTTGAGCGCGGCGATCAGCTCCGCGAGCGGGAGCTCCTCGCCGTCGAGCGAGACCGGCAGGCCCTGCTCGAAGCCGATCACCACCTCGGCGGGCGCGGGTGCGGCGTCGGGCGAGGACGTCAGCGCGAATGCATCCTCGGGGGGCGCGGCCCACGGATCCTCGAGCACGCCCGCCTCGATCGCGCGGCCGAGCAGGTTGTCGTCGATCGAGAACGGCTTCTCCTGCGTCGACTCGACCGGGATCCCGCGGGACTCGGCGAAGTCGATCTCCTCGTCGCGGGTCCAGATCCTGTCGCGGAGCGGCGCGATCACCTTCACGCCCGGGTAGCGGGCCTTGAACGCCAGCTCGAAGCGGAGCTGGTCGTTGCCCTTGCCGGTGCAGCCGTGGACGACCGCCTCGGCACCGAGCTCGGCCGCGACGCCGGCGACGGCCTCCGCGATCACCGGGCGCGAGAGCGCGGAGACGAGCGGGTACTTGCCTTCGTAGAGCGCATTCGCCTTCAGCGCCTTGGCGACCTGCTCGTCGGCGAAGGCGTCCTTGCGGTCGAGCAGCAGGATGTCGGTCGCGCCGGCGGCGACGGCGCGGGCGATCGCCGGGTCGAAGTCGACGTCCTGGCCGACGTCGACCAGCACCGCGACGACCTCGTCGAAGCCGTAGTCCTCCTTCAGCCACGCGATCGCGCAGCTCGTGTCGAGCCCGCCCGAGTAGGCGAGCACAGCAATGCGGTTCATCTAGGTGTCTCCTTCCAGGTGATGCCGAAGCTCGTCGGCGAGATCGGCGCCGCCGAGCCCCTCACGGGCTGCGACGAAGATGGTGTCGTCGCCGGCCACGCAGCCGGCGATCTGGGGCAGTCCCGCGTCGTCGATCGCGCGTGCGAGCGCGTTCGCGAAGCCGGACGGCGTCTTGACGACGACGAGATTGCCCGTCGGCTGGAGGCCGACGGCCCAGCGCCGGAGCGCCGCGGTCAGCTCGCTGAGCCGGTCGAGGTCGGCCGCGCCGGGATGGGCGTAGACGAGCCTCCCGTCGGCCGAGCGGACCTTGACGAGCCCGAGCTGCGCGATGTCGCGCGAGACGGTCGTCTGGACGGCCTCGATCCCCTGCTCGCGTAGAGCCTCGGCCACCTCGGCCTGCGTCGCGAGGGCGCGGTCGTGGACGAGGCGGATGATCGTTCCCTGCCGTTCGAACTTGTTCATGCCAGCACCTCCTCGAGCAGCTCGAGCGCGAGCCCGACCTGCGCGGCGTCGATCGTGAGCGGGGGCGTGAGACGAAGGACGGTGTCGCCGGCTGAGCCGACGAGGAGGCCGGCCGCGAGCGCCCGCTCGACAACGGCCCGCGCGGGCCGGTCGAGCTCGGCTCCGAGCATCAGCCCGCGGCCACGCACCTCGGTGACCGCGCCGAGCGCGGCGAGCCCGGCGGTGAGGAGCGCCCCGTTCGAGCGAACGCTCGCGAGCAGCTCGTCGTCGACGGTCTCGACGACGGCGCAGGCGGCGGCGCAGCTGACCGGGTTCCCGCCGAAGGTGCTGCCGTGGTCGCCCGGGACGAAGCCGGCCGGCGCGTCGTCGGAGACGAGCAGGCAGCCGATCGGCAGCCCGTTCGCGAGGCCCTTCGCCAGGGTGACGAGGTCGGGCCGGACCTCGAGCCGCTCGAACGCGAAGAAGCTTCCGGTCCGCCCGACGCCGGTCTGCACCTCGTCGAGGACGAGCAGCGCGCCGTACTCGTCGGCGAGCGCACGGGCCGCGGCGAGAAACTCCGGGCTCGCGGCGTGGATGCCGCCCTCGCCCTGGATCGGCTCGAGCAGGATCGCGCCGGTGTCGGGGCCGACCGCCGCCGCCAGGGACGCCGGGTCGTTCAGGCCGGCGAAACGCACGGCGGGCGAGAGCGGCTCGAACGCGGCGCGCTTCGCGGGCTGGCCGGTGGCCGCGAGCGCGCCGACGGTGCGACCGTGGAACGAGTTCTCGAGCGCGACGACAGCGGGCTTCCCCGTCGCCTTGCGCGCGTACTTGAGCGCGGCCTCGACCGCCTCCGTGCCCGAGTTGCAGAAGAATGCCCGCGCGCCGCCGAAGCGGTCGGAGAGCAGACCGGCGAGCCGCTCCGCCGGCTCGGTCGCGTAGAGGTTCGACGTGTGCCAGAGCTTCCGCAGCTGCGCGTCCGCAGCGGCTCTCGGGGCCGGATGGAGGTGGCCGAGCGAGACGACGGCGATCCCGGCGAGGAAGTCGAGGTAGCGGCGCCCGCTGTCGTCGACGAGCCAGGCGCCGCGCCCGCCGACGAAGGTGACGTCGTGGCGCGCGTACGCCTCGAGCAGCCTCGACTCGGCGACCGCGACGCTCATGCGAGCACCGCCGTCGCGCCGATCTCGGCCCTGACGCCGCCGCGCGCTGCCTCGACCGCGGCGCGGAGCTTCGGGACGATGCCGCCGTCGAACGCGCCCGCGTCGAGCAGCCGCGACGCCTCGCCGCTGCCGATCGTAGCGGCGACCGCGCCGCCGAGCAGCAGCCCGGGGACGTCGGTGAGGAAGAGGAGACGGTCGGCGCCGAGCCCGATCGCGAGCGCGGCAGCGGCGGCGTCGGCGTTCACGTTCAGCGGCCCTGCGGCCAGCGGCGCGACGACGGGGACGCGACCGGCTGCGAGCGCGGACTCGATCGCCGGCGGAGCCGACGGGACGGGCGTGCCGACATAACCGAGCGCGGGGACCCGGTCGGCGTCGAGCACCTCGGAGAGTGAGACGGCGCGCGGCCCGATCGCCGAGCAGAGCGCGGCGTTCACGGCCGCGAGGGACTCGCGGACGACTTCGAGCCCGACCGCGGTCGTCACGCGGCGGCCGCCGACGAAGCGCACCTCGATCCCGCGGCGCCGCATCTCCTCGGTGATCTGCGGCCCGGCCCCGTGGACGACGCACACCTCGTTCTCGGTGGCGAGCGTGGCGACGAGGTCCGCAGCGTTCGCCGCGACGCCTCCGCCGATCTTCAGCACGATCCGGCTCATGTCCGGTAGTCCGCGTTGATGCGGACGTAGTCGTAGGACAGGTCGCTTGTCAGGTAGCTGGCCTCGCCGGCGCCGAGCCCCAGGTCGAGGTCGATCTTGCAGACGGCGCCGTCGACGACCGGCTCGACCGCGACCGGGCTGCCCGCGTCGAGGACGGTCGTGCCGTTGTAGGAGAGGGTGACGCGGCTCGCCTCGACGTCGGCGAAGCCGCCGTTGAAGGGTGCGGACCCGGCGGCGGCGAGGACGCGCCCCCAGTTCGCGTCGTGGCCGAAGAGCGCGGTCTTGACGAGCGGCGACGTCGCGATCCGGGATGCGATCGCGCGCGCCTGCGCCTCGTCGACGGCGCCGGTGACGGAGATCTCGGCGAGCACGGTCGCACCCTCGCCGTCCGCCACGATCTGACCCGCGAGGTCGGCGCACACGCGACCCAGCGCGAGCGCGAACGCCGCGTCGGTCGCCGGTGTGCGCTCGATCCCGCTCGCGCCGTTCGCGAGCAGGCAGACTGCGTCGTTCGTCGAGCACTCGCCGTCGACCGAGATCGAGTTGAAGCTGCGCGCGACGGCCGGGCGCAGGAACGCGGTGGCCTCGCCGGGGTCGAGCGGGTAGTCGGTCGTGACGACCGCGAGCATCGTCGCGAGCTGCGGGTGGATCATCCCAGAGCCCTTCGCCATCCCGCCGACGGTGAAGCCGTCGAGGCTCGCGACCGCCTCCTTCGCATGCGTGTCGGTCGTGAGGATCGCCTCGGCCGCGCTGGCGCCGCCGTCGGGCGAGAGCGCCGGCACGGCCTCGCCGAGGCCGGCGACGACCTTGTCGAGCGGGAGCGGCACGCCGATCACGCCGGTCGAGAGGACGAGCACCTGCTCGGGTGCGAGCCCGAGCAGCCGCGCGGCCTCGACGGCAGTGGCGGTTGCGTCGCGGTCGCCCTGCTCGCCGGTAGCCGCATTCGCGACGCCCGAGTTGATCACGACCGCCTGCGGCTCCGCGAGCTCGAGGTGCGCCTTCGAGACGACGACCGGCGCGGCCTGGACGCGGTTCGCGGTGAACATCGCGCCGCCGACGCACGGCACCGTCGAGTGGACGACGGCGAGGTCGAGCGAGTCACGGCGGATCCCGGCACGGACGCCGGAGGCGGCAAAGCCCTGCGCGGCGGTGACGCTCATACGAGCACCCCGGAGAGGCGGAGGCCGGCGGTCTCGTCCAGCCCGAGCACGACGTTCGCGTTCTGGACGGCCTGGCCGGCCGCGCCCTTGCCGAGGTTGTCGATCGCGCAGATCACGATCGTGGCTTCAGTTACGAGGTCGGTGAAGACGCCGATCTCCGCGCCGTCGGTGCCCTGGACGCGGGCCAGCTCGGGGGCGACGCCCTCGGGGAGTACGGTCACGACCGGGCTCGACGCGTAGGCCTGCTCGAGCAGATCGCGCGCGTCGGCGTCGGTGCGGGCGTAACAGGTCGCGATCAGGCCGCGGCGGACGGGCAGCAGGTGGGGAACGAAGGTCACCGGGAAGCCGAGCGCCTGCGCGATCTCGGGCGCGTGCTGGTGCGATCCGACGCGGTAGGGGACGACGTTCTCGAGCACGACAGCGGCGTGCGAGCTCGGCTTCAGGGTGCGGCCGGCGCCCGAGACACCCGACTTCCCGTCGACAACGACCCCGTTCGGGTCGACGGCGCCCACGAGCGGCCCGAGCGCGAGCAGCGCCGCCGTCGCGTAACAGCCGGGGTTGGCGACGAGCGGACCAGCGGCGGGCCACAGCTCCGGGAGAGCGTACGACCAGCCGGCGGCGGCGAGGCGGTGCGCGCCGGAGAGGTCGACGACGACCGTGTCGGCGGGCGGCTCGAGCGCGGCGGCGCGCTCGTTGTCGAGGCAGCAGAAGACGAGCTCGGCGCCGGCGGCGAGCGCCTCGTCGTTGGAGACGAAGGCCGGGAGGTCGCCGGCGAGGCGCGGATCGAGCGCCGAGGCGCTCAGCCCGGCGAGCGAGTCCGACCCGAGCGCGACGAGCTCGAGCTCGGGGTGGGAGAGCACGCGGTCGAGCGTCTCCTGGCCGGAATAGCCCGAGGCGCCCAGAAGGGTTGTGG
>DAISLG010000157.1:0-4075 GCA_036820565.1 Gaiellaceae bacterium
GTTGCCGCGCGCGAGGTCGAGTACGGCGTGCTGCCGATCGAGAGCTCTCTTGTCGGGCCCGTCACGGAGACACACGATTTGCTCTGGGATTCGCCACTCTCGATCGTGGGCCAGACCGTGCTGCCGATCCGGCACCTCCTGCTCGGGGCGGCGGAGCTCGCGGCGGAGGAGGTGCGGGTCATCTACTCGCACCCGGTGGCGCTCGACCAGTGCCGCGAGTTGCTCGCGCGGCTCCCGAACGCGACCGTGATCGCGATGCCGACGACGGCGGACGCTGCAAAGCACGTCGCTGAAAGCGGGGCCGAAGGGGAAGCCGCGATCGCGAGCGAGCGAGCGGCTGAGCTGTACGGGCTCACCGTCCTCGAGGCCGACGTCGGCGACCACCCGGAGGCGTACACGCGCTTCGTCGCGATCGCCACCTGGACGCGCATCGACAGGAACGGCGGGCCGTTTCGCACGGCGTTCTCCTTCGTCACCGACCACCGGCCGGGCGCCCTGCACCGCGCGCTCGAGCCGTTCGCGCGGCACGGCATCGACCTGCTCCAGCTCGTCTCGCGACCGATCCCCGAGTCGGCATGGCGCTACCGCTTCGACGCCGTCCTCGCCGGGCATCCGCTCGACGACGAGGTGCACGCGACGCTCGCCGAGGTTCGCGCGATGACGCGACGGCTCGTCGTCTTCGGCTCGTATCCCGCCGAGTAGGCGAACCATGCCGCGCCGCGGGGATCTGCGACGCTGTCACCGTGAGCCGCGTCACGATCGACGGTCCCACCGGAGCGCTGCGAATCGACGGCGAGAAGGTCTTCCCGCTCGGGCTCTCGAACCCGCCGCCGCTCGGCGGCACGACCCCCGGCGGCAAGGACGGGCTGAAGGAGCTCGCCGACGCGGGCGCGACCTTCATCCGGACCGGCCGCGGCAACTGGGGCGACGGGCAGCTCGACGATCAGCTCGCGGCCGAGCGCGCGCAGCTCGACGCAGCCGCCGCGCACGGTCTCCACTGCTGGCTGTACCTCGGCGATGTGCCCGACCTGCCGCCGCGCGCGGCCGGCCAGCCGGCCTCGGCCCGCGAGCAGATGCTCGCGACGATCGCGACCTCGTTCAAGGATCACCCCGCGCTCGGCGCGTACAAGGGCGTCGACGAGCCGCGCAATCCGTTCCGGGGTAACGACTGGATCCGGCCGGAAGGGCTCGTGCGCGCGGCCCGCAAGCTGAAGGCGCTCGACCCGAACCATCCGGTCGTGATCATCCAGGCGCCCCGCAGCACCGTCGCGCAGCTGACTCCGTACCGCCCCGCCTTCGACATCACCGGCGCCGACATCTTCCCGATCGCGTATCCGCCGGGCGAGCACTCCGACCTCGGGAACCGCGACATCAGCGTCGTCGGCGACGTCACGCGGAAGATGGTGCGGGCGGCCGGCGGCAAGCCGGTGTGGACGACGCTCCAGATCGCCTGGAGCGGCACCGCCCCGTCGGCGCGGCGGCCGGACGTCGTGCCGCGCTTTCCGACCCTGCACGAACTGCGCTTCATGGCCTACCAGGCGATCGCCTGCGGCGCCCGCGGCCTCATGTTCTTCGGCGGCCATCTGACGCAGGCCGCTCGGCCGGTCGATGCGCGTGCCGGCTGGAACTGGACGTTCTGGGAGCTGGCACTGCGGCCGCTGCTCGAGGAGCTCTCGTCCACCGCCGTCGCCCCCGCGCTCGTCGCGCCGGACGGGCCGGCCGTCGCGACGACGGCGAAGGACATCGACCTCGTCACTCGCTACGACGGGCGCTTCCTCTACCTGCTCGCAGCCCGCCGGGGCGGCACGACCTCCCGGGTCGGCTTCACAGGCCTGCCGAAGAAGCGGGACGGCTCTCCGGTCGCCGGCGGGCAGGTGCTCTTCGAGTACGTCCAAGAGCCGGTGCCGCCTCCGATCGGCGCCGGGCGACAGGTGTTCCGGTCCGTGAGCGTCGCGAACGGCGGCTTCCGCGATTGGTTCGGGCCGCACGACGTCCACGTCTACCGCTTCGGCCTCTAACTCCCGCGCCTACCGGGCCTGACGCGGGCTGTGGTCACCGCACTCCGAGTCGCCTGAGCCGGCAGCGCTCACGCACGACGCAGGGTCGCGTCACCGCTCGCAGCATCGACACTCCCTCGTCGGGCAGTCGGCGCGTCTGGTCCGCGAAGTCGTCGATCAGATCCGCACCGTTCGCGTAGTGCTTGCGCACGTCGTGGTCGTCGACCTCCTGCTCGACGAGACGGCCGGCGGCAACGAGGGCATCGACTGCCGCGGTGGCCGCGTCGGCCTTGCGGAAGAGCGGCTGGCCGTCGATCTCGCAGAGGACTCGGCCGTCGACCTCGACGCGCGGGTTCGGCCGGATCACCTGCAGGTCGAGTACCGCGCCGCCCGGCCTGACTGCGTCGACCATGTTGCTCAGGACGTGCACGACGTCCTCCGGCTCCACTCATCAGAGCGACCAGGAGAAGACGACGAGGTCGAACGACACGGGCTCGAGCTCGATCTCCTTCCCCGACGCGACCTGGTAGGCGACGCGCTCGGCAAGCTCTGCCGGAAGCGAGCGGCGGGCTCGCTCGACGTCGTCGGCGTCCGGATCGAACGCGAGCACGCTCGCCGCTTCCTCGGCAATGCCCAGGGTGAGTCGCCCGTCGCCGCAACCCAGCTCCAGGATCCGACGGTTCCGAAAGTCGCCCAGCCGGCGCAGCGCGGCGAGGTGGGCGCCCTCCGGGTCGAGCACGCGCTTCGTCATGCCGCAGGACCCTAATGCGTCAGACTCGCCACGTGGTGAAGTCCCACGACATCGGAGTCGCAGCGCGTATCGGCGCCTACAGCGACGCCGTCGAGATTCCCGGCGGGGCGCGCTGGCTCGCGATCTCCGGGACGCCCGGGATGGCGGCCGACGGGACGATCCCGTCGAGCTTCGAAGAACAGGCGGAGCTCGCCTGGACGAACGTCTGCGCCGCTCTCGACAGGGCCGGCTTCACCGTCGACGACCTCGTCAAGATCACCCAGTACCTGACGAGCGCCGGCGACATCGCGGCTCACGCCGCGGTTCGTGCGCGCTTCCTCGGCTCCGCTCGACCCGCATCGATGCTGGTCGTCGTGCCGGCCCTCGTGTGGCCGCAGATGTCGATCGAGATCGAGGCCTGGGCGGCGCGGGCCGACCGACGTCCCTAGAGCATCATCGGAACGCCGAGGAAGCGAACGAGCGCGCTCGTCGTCTCGCCGCTGCGGACATGCACGGTGACCGGCCGGCCGCTCTTCGTGCGGCGCTGCGGAAGCGGCAGCAGCGTGTACGTCCCGGGGGCGAGCGAGAGCCTGAAACGGCCGCGTGCGTCCGAGGTGACGACGCGCCTCGTGCCGCCTGTCGTCACGGCGAAGCGCGCGCGAGGGAAGGGGCTCCAGCGCTCGCAGGGCGGCTCGCCCACGCGAACCGGGCCCGGGCAGCCGTACGTGATCTGGGTCCGTCCCGCGAGCCGGCCGGCGGACACCACGTCCCCGGCGGCGTTCGCGGCCAGCGCGACCGCGACGGCCGCGAACGCGGCTATGACCATGATTGCACGCACTCGAATCAGGATACGTCGCAGCACGCGCGAACTGTCACTTTCCGAGGGAACCGTCGTGCGGGAGAGCGTCGGCGCGTTACGCCGGGGAAGACGGATCGTCCTCGACCGCGGCGGGAAGCTCGAACCAGAACGTCGAGCCTTTTCCCTCCTCGCTCGTGAAGCCGATGTCGCCGCCCTGCGCCCTCACGAACTCGCGGGACAGTGCGAGCCCGAGACCGGTGCCGCCGATCTCGCGCGTCGCCGAGTTGTCGACGCGGAAGAACTTCGTGAAGACCCGGCTCTGCTGCGCTTCCGGGATCCCGAATCCGGCGTCGGCGACGGACACGCGGACCTTGCCTTCCAGCGCCTCCGCCGAGACGCGCACGAGCCCGCCCTCCGGTGAATACTTGATCGCGTTGGAAAGGAGGTTCGACACCACCTGAACGGTCCGGTCGCGGTCGCCGACAGCAGGCAGTGGCTCGTCGGGGAGCTTCAGCTCGATCGTGTGCCGCGAGCTCTCGCCGGCGAACA
>DAISLG010000157.1:4175-5364 GCA_036820565.1 Gaiellaceae bacterium
TCCGACCAGCCCTGGAAGCCGAACGCGGCGTCGCGGACGAGCTGGACGCAGTGGTGGAGCGGGTTGAGCTCCCCCGCGATCTGCGCCCAGCGCCGGTGGATCAACGACCAGCTTGGACTGAGAGCGACTGCTGCGTTGTCCAAAACGGACAAGCGAATGCCCCGCCCGCCCTGAGGTTGTCAGCGGCGGGCGGGGACTTGCACTACCTGCTCGAGCGCCCTAGGACGCGAGCGAGACGTTGCGCGCCTCGGGGCCCTTCGCGCCCTCGGCGGGCTCGAACTCGACCTTGGCACCTTCGGCGAGCGACTTGAAGCCGTCTCCGCCGATGTTCGAGTGGTGGACGAAGAGATCCTTCCCGCCGTCCTCCGGCGTGATGAATCCGTAACCCTTCTCGTCACTGAACCACTTGACTGTTCCTGTTGCCATGTAAAAAACACCTCCCTTGCTGATCACGAACGTGCTGGGAAGGCGCTGTGGCGCAACCGAAACTCGTCCTGAATTGCGGCCAGTGTAGCGGACGCGAGCCGGTTTTGGAGAGCGGCGAGCTCGGGCCTTCGCGCGAGCAGCGCCCGGCGGTGCAACTGGATGATCACGGCGCCGTCCTCGGAGAGCCGCCCCTCGGCCGCGCCGAGCAGGCGCCGGTAGGGATCGAGCCCGTCGCCGTCGGCGAAGACGGCGTCGTCGGGCTCGCCGCGAAGATCCGGGTAACTGTCCCGGTCGGCGCGCGGGAGGTACGGGAGATTCGCGACAACCAGGTCGACCTGGCCCGGCACGCCGTCCAGGAGATCGCCGTGCAGGACGTGCACTCGGTCGCCGACGCCACGCAGGCGCGCGTTCGCGCGGGCGAGCAGCACCGCGTGCATGCACGTGTCCGTCGCCCACAGGGTCGCGCGGGGGGCGCGGCGGGCGATCGCCACGGCGATCGCGCCCGAGCCGGTGCCGACGTCGGCGACGGTGGCGGGGCGGTCCCCGATCAGCCGGGCCGCCGCGACAACGAGCTCCTGCGTGGTCGCCCGCGGCGTCATCACGACGCCCGGCCGCAGGAGCAGGGGCACGCCGTCGAACTCGAACGTCGCTTCCGACACCGCCATCGCCTCCGACGCTACCTGCGGCCCCGCAGCCTGGGTCGCGTGCAGTAGAAATCAGGGATGCCCACCGACTTCGACCTCGCGATCGTCGGCGGCGGCCT
>DAISLG010000158.1:0-5351 GCA_036820565.1 Gaiellaceae bacterium
GCCGACGCCGCGGAAGTCGGCCGGGCGCACCCGCTCGCCCACGAGGGCGAGCCCGCCCGCGACGATCAGGACCGCACCGGCGAGGAGCGCGGCCCGCACCGGCTCGCCCAGCAGGGTGAGGGCGATCGCGACCGAGACGAGCGGCGCGGTGCCGACCGCGACCGAGGTCCGCGACGGGCCCGCCTCGCGCACCGCGAGCGTGAACAGGATCTGCGACGCCCCGGGCGCGACGAGGCCCGCCAGCAGGAACGGCCAGGCGCCGCCGAGGTCGAGCCCGTGCGCGCCCGCGTCGATCCCCGCCGCGGCGAGGGCGACAGCGAGCGCGACGATCACCGTCGCGAACGTGCCGGCGTCGGTCGCCGCGCCGGTGCGCAGCGCCAGCCGGAGCGCGACCGTCATCCCGCCGAAGAGCGCCGCCGAGAGCAGCGCGAGGACGACCGCGGTCACGCGGCCCGCCGCACGAGTCGGGCGAGCGAGCCTGCCGCGGCGGGCTCCGCGATCAGGATCCCCGTCATGATCACGGCGCAGCCGCCCCACCCCGCCCAGCCGAGGCGGTCGCCGGCGAGCGTGTAGCCGAACAACGCCGCGAAGACGGGTTCCATCGCGAAGACGAGCGCGGTGCGCGTCGCGCTCGCGCGCCGCTGGGCCCACGTCTGCGCGAGGAACGCGAGCGCGCTCGCGAAGACCCCGGTGACGAGCAGCGCGCCCCAGACCGTCCAGCCGTGCGGCACCGAGAAGTCGCCGCGCGCGGCGGCGACGACGCCCAGCAGCAGGCAGGCGGAGACCATCTCGACGAGCGTGAACGCGAGCGGGTCGTAGCGCGGCGCAAACCGCTCCATCAGCACGATCTGGAGTGCGTAGACCGCCGCTCCGGCGAGCACGAGCAGGTCGCCCGACGGGGATCCGACGTCGAGGCCCGAGAGCAGCGCCAGGCCGCCGGTCGCAACCGCGACCCCGACCCAGGCGGCCGCGCCGATCCGCAGGCGGAAGACCGCGAGCGCGATCACCGGCGTCAGCACGACGTACATCCCGGTCACGAACCCGGCGTTCGAGACGGTCGTCCGCGCGAGGCCCGCCGTCTGGAGCGCGTAGCCGGCCGCGAGCAGCGCGCCGAGCAGCGCCCCGGCCGAGGAGCCCACGACGCCGAGCCCGCGCACGCGCCGGGCACCGGGCACGCCGAGCGCGACGCTCGCGATCGCGAAGCGCAGCGCGAGGAAGGCGAAGAGCGGGTAGATCGCGACCGCGTCCTTGACCTGGACGAAGGTGATTCCCCAGACGGCCGTCACCGCGAGCAGCGCGATCAGGGCCGGCATGGGCGCGAGCCTACTCGGGTAGCCTGTCTCGCATGGAGCCGCTCGTCGATTCCTGGGGCCGCGAGATCAAGAGCGTCCGCATCTCGGTCACGGACAGGTGCAACTTCCGCTGTCGCTACTGCATGCCCGCGGACGGGCTCGAGTGGCTCCCGCGCGACGAGGTGCTCTCGTTCGAGGAGATCGCGCGGCTCACCGGCGTGCTCGCGGCGATGGGCGTCGAGGAGGTCCGGCTGACCGGTGGCGAGCCGCTGATCCGGCGCGACCTGCCCGACCTCGTGCGGATGCTCGCCGCGATCCCGGGCGTCACCGACCTCTCGCTGACGACGAACGGCGTCCTGCTCGACCGCCTCGCCGCGCCGCTCGTCGCCGCGGGCCTGCGGCGGCTGAACGTCTCGATCGACTCCCTGAATCACGTCCGCTTCGCCGAGATCACGCGGCGCGACGCGCTCGACAAGGTCCTCGCCGGGCTCGAGGAGGCCGAGCGCCATCCCGAGCTGCGGCCGATCAAGGTCAACTGCGTCGCCGTTCGCGGCTTCACCGAGCTCGAGGTGCCGGCGCTCGCCGAGCTCGCCCGGCGCAAGCCCTACGTCGTCCGCTTCATCGAGTTCATGCCGCTCGACGCCGACGAGGCCTGGCGCGCCGACGACGTCCTCACCGGCGGCGAGATCCGCGCGATCATCGAGGAGCGTTGGCCGCTCGTCGAGATTCCCGCGAAGGCCTCGTCGACAGCGAAGCGCTACCGCTTCGCGGACGGCGCCGGCGAGATCGGCTTCGTCAACCCCGTCTCGGAGCCGTTCTGCTCGACCTGCGACCGGATCCGCCTCACCGCCGACGGGAAGCTGCGCACGTGCCTCTTCTCGACGCGAGACTGGGACCTGAAGGAACCGCTCCGGAACGGCGCCTCCGACGCCGAGCTCGAAGCGCTCCTGCGGAACGCGGTCGCACACAAGGAGCTCAAGCACCGGATCAACGACCCGGGCTTCGTGCGCGCGAACCTGTCGATGTCCCAGATCGGCGGCTAGACCATCCCCAGCCTGATCCGGTAGCCGAGGAGCCAGCGCGTCGGGGCGGCTTGCGCGGCCGCTTCGCGCAGAGCCGTCAGGCCGAGCTCGTCCTCGGTGACCCCGAGCCGAGCGGCCGCCGGGCCGATGCTCTCCGCGAAGCCGACGACGCGGTCGGCGCTCGTCGGCCCCTCGTGATGGAGGACCAGCTCGCGCGCGAACCGAAAGCGCGCGCTCGAGCGAATCTCGTCGAGATGGCGCTCCTTCGGATTGACGTGGGCTCCGGCCGGAATCCCGAGCTCGGCCCGCCGTCGCCGGCGCACGGCGACGAGCGCCGCAAACGCACGCTCGGTCTCGAGGTCGAAGAGGACCGGAGGGACGTCGTAGTCGTAGGCGGCGAAAACGCCGCCGGGCCGGAGGAGCCGCGCTGCCTCGGCGAGCGTGGGCCCGGGCTCCATCCAGTGGAACGACTGGGAGCACGTGACGATGTCCGCGCTCGCGTCGGGCAGCCCGGTGTCGTCGCCGTAGGCCAGGACGTACCGGACGTTCGTCGCCGCGGTCGCCGCCTCCGCCCGTCGGAGCATCGGCTCCTGCGGCTCGACGCCCACGACTCCCTCCGCGCGGCCGGCCCAGGCGCGGGTCGAGAGGCCGGTGCCGGCGCCGAGGTCGACGACACGTGGTCTGGGCGCGTGGGCGACACGGCAGAGAACGTCCAGGACGATCGCGGGGGGCGCGGGACGGTAGGCGTCGTAGACCTCCGCGAAGCCCTCGGCGTCGTAGCCGGAGCTCCGGATCGGGTCCGAGGGTTCTCTCACGCCGCCCGTGAGACTACAATTCCCTCCTCGTGACCACTGTCGTCGCAGCCGGTCGCCGATACCTCCCTCGCGGCTGGGCCGATTTCGGGCTCCAGCTGGCGATCTGGTTCGGCTTCGCCGCCATCTACCAGGTGGCGCGCGGGTTCGCGGACCGGAACCCGGCGGCGGCGTTCGCAAACGGCCTGAAGGTCGTCGACTTCGAGCAGCGGACGACGCACAGGCTCTACGAGCTGACGTTCCAGCAGATCGCCGACTCCTCGCACTGGCTCCAGACGTCCGTGTCGTGGACGTACTGGAACTCCGAGTTCACGGTCGTCGGCCTGGGGATGCTCTGGGTCTATTTGCGGCGGCACGAGTTCTTTGCCCATTTCCGCAACACCGTGCTGCTCGCGAACGTGCTCGGGCTCGTCGGCTACGTGCTCGTTCCGATGGCGCCGCCCCGGATGCTCGGGCTCGGCTTCATCGACACGCACCACAACGGCCTGGTGCAACTCGCCGCGAACCCGTACGCCGCGATGCCGAGCCTCCACGCCGCCGACGCGCTCATCGTCGGCGTCGTCTTCGCGTTCCTCTGCAAGAGGATGTGGGTGAAGGTCTTCTGGATCGTGTGGCCGGCATGGGTCTGGTTCGCCGTGATGGCGACCGGCAACCACTTCTGGCTCGACTGCGTCGCCGGCATGGGCGTCGCGCTCGTCGCGCTCGGGATCGTCTATCGACGCGAGCTGCACCTCCCGCTTCGCCGCTCCACCGCATGAGCCGGGCGGCGGCGATCAAGGACGGCTATACGACCGGGGCGCGCAAGATCGCGTCGCAGTCGATGAGCGGGCTTGCGCGCACGCGCGTGACGCCGAACGCTCTGACGACGGCGGGCGTGCTGCTCTGCGCGCTCGCGTCCGTGCTCGTCTACTTCGAGTACCGCGACGATCTCCTGTTCTTCTGGCTCGGCGCGCTCGTCTTCGTCGTCGGCTCGATCCTCGACGTCCTCGACGGCGCCCTCGCGCGCGCGGGCGGGAAGACGACGCCGTTCGGCGCATTCCTCGACTCGACCACCGACCGCGTCAGCGAGGGCTTCATGATCGGCGCGATCGCGCTCGTCCTCTCGCGGCACGGCAACGAGGTCGCACTCGCGTTCGCGATCGCCGCGGTCGCCGGCTCGTTCCTCGTCAGCTACACGCGCGCGAAGGCGGAAGGACTCGGGCTCAAGGGCGACGTCGGGATCGGCTCGAGGGCCGAGCGCGTCGTCGTGATCACGGCGGGGCTCGTGCTCGCGCCGTGGGGTCTGCTCTCGTGGGCGATCTACGTGCTCGCGGCGACCGCCTGGTTCACGGTCGTGCAGCGAGTGCTATCAGTGCGGGCACAGCTCCGCCGGCGTTGATACTGTGCTATCACGCCAATGCGTGATAGCACCAAGAAGAGCGTCATCGTCCGGATGCCACCGAGCCTCAAGCGGCGTCTCGCCCGCGAGGTCGCGCAGCGCCGGACGAGTCTGAACGACCTGGCGGTCGGGATCCTCGCCGCGAGGTTCGACGTCGCGTTCTCCCCGAGCGGCCGCACGGGCTCTCCCGGAGCCGCCAACACGGTCGTCCTGCGGATGCCACTGGAGCTCAAGCGGAAGCTGAAGCTCGCCGCGGCCGGCCGCAACGTCAACGACGTGGTGCTCGAGACGCTCGCGCAGGAACTCCACGATGGAAAGGAACCCATGGCTTCGACGAACGGCAGCAAGAACGGCAAGGCGCGCGGGGACGACAAGGTTCGCGTCGCGATCATCGGCGTCGGCAACTGCGCCAACTCGCTCCTCCAGGGGCGCGAGTACTACAAGGACGCGCCCGCGGACCAGTTCGTCCCGGGCCTGATGCACACGAACCTCGGCGGGTATCACATCTCCGACATCGAGTTCACCGCGGCGTTCGACGTCACCGCGGACAAGGTCGGCAAGGACCTCTCCGAGGCGATCTGGGCGCACCCGAACGACACGATCAAGTTCTCCAAGGTGCCGAAGACCGGCATCACCGTCCAGCGCGGGATGACGCACGACGGCATCGGCAAGTACCTCTCCGAGGTCGTGACGAAGGCCCCGGGCGAGACGGCCAACATCGTCGAGATCCTGCGCGAGACGAAGACGGACGTCGTCGTCAACTACCTTCCCGTCGGGTCAGAGATGGCGGCGAAGTGGTACGCGGAGCAGATCCTCGAGGCCGGCTGCGCGATGGTGAACTGCATGC
>DAISLG010000159.1:0-5285 GCA_036820565.1 Gaiellaceae bacterium
CGTGCGGGACTACACCGCCGCGGCGGGGCGCCAGCCGCTGCCGCCGCCGTCCCAGTTCGCGCTGATCAAGTGGCGAGACGCCGTCGACGGCCCGGCGCAGGTGCTCGACGACGTCACCCAGCTCCAGCAGCGGTCGATCCCGATCGGGTGGGTGCTGCTCGACAATCCCTGGGAGCCGCGCGGCTGCAAGGGCAGGCTGACCTTCGACTCGACCCGGTTCCCCGATCCGAAGGCGATGATCGCAGCGGTGCATGCACGCGGGGTGCGCTTCATGCTCTGGGTCTCGCCGCACGTCTCTCTCGAAGACGGCTGCCCGGACTCAGGCTACGAGCCCGACGATCTGCTCGGTCTCCGGGAGGGCGAGGACCCGATCGACCTGACGAAGGGGGAGGCGTTCGACCTCTTCGTCGCGAAGCTCCGGAGCGTGTTCGCGCTCGGCGTCGACGGGGTCAAGGGCGACCGGGGCGACGAGACGCAGATCCCCGGCGACGTGCAGAACCGCTACCCCGCGCTCTACGCGAAGGCCGTGACGGAGGCGCTCGGGAACAGGCCGTACGCGACGCTCTTCCGCGCGGGCGGGCCGGGGGCCAACCGGTTCCTCCCGGGCTTCTGGGCCGGAGACCAGATCGGGGACTTCCGCGGACTCGAGCGCGCGATCCGCTCCGGCGCGACCGCCGGGATCGCCGGCTATCCCGTCTGGGGCTCGGACACCGGCGGCTATGCCAGCGAGAACCTGACCCCCGAGGTGTTCGTCCGCTGGGCGCAGTTCTCCGCCGTCTCCCCGATCTTCGAGGTCGGCGGGATCGGGCCGAACGCGACGTTCTGGCGCTTCGGCGAGCGCACGACGGGGCTCTTCCGCGATGCGGCCGTGCTCCACTACGAGCTGTTCCCCTACCTGTACGGGCTCGCGCGCACGGCGGCGCGGCGCGGCGACCCGATCCTCCAGCCGCTCGGCCTCCGCTACCCGGCCGAGTCGAAGGCCTGGGACTACGACCGCGAGCTCCTCGTCGGCCCCGACCTGCTCGCAGCCCCGGTCACCGACGCGACCCGCCAGCGGCAGGTCTACATCCCCTCCGGCACCTGGGTCGACGTCTTCACCGGCCGCCGGGTCGAGGGCGCGGTCGAGTACGCGCGCCCGACGCCGCTCTCCGACTTCCCGCTCTACCTCCGTGCCGGTGCGACGATCCCGTTCAACCTGCGCGAGCCGGATCTGTGGCCGAAGCCGTGGGGCGTGAACGACCTCGACCGGCCCGGCCGAGCCGGCTACCTCGTCGCCCCGGACGGCGCCAGGGCCGTGATCGACCTGCCGGGCGCGCCGCGCGAGACGCAGGTGCTCGTGCTGACCCGCCGGCGGCCGCGGAGCGTCTCGATCGGCGGCCGCACCGTGCCCGCGTCGCCCTCCGACGCCGCGCTGCGCGGGGCGCCGGTCGGCTGGACGACGAAGCCGTTCCCGTTCGGCGGCGTCCTGCTCAAGCTCCGCGGGCCGGCCCGCGCCGTCGTCCACTTCTAGAATGGGCCACTCGTGCTCGACTCGCCGCCGCCGCCGCTCCTGGACATCCGCTCGAGCCGCCCGTACCTCCTCTCGCGCAGCCCGATCCGGACGCTCCTGCGCCGGCTCGCCAGCATCGCCACCCTCGCCTCGCTCGACTTCACCGGGCTGGCGCTCGGCGTGTACTCCGCGCTGGTCCTGAAGGAGCTGGCCTACGGGCACACGCCGATCCTCTGGGGCGTCCTCTGGAAGGACGCCGAGACCGACTGGCTGCCGTTCCTGACGCTGATGACGATGCTCGTGTTCTGGCGCGCGGGCCTGTACGCGCCGCGGGAGCTCCGGGAGGGCGCGGGGCGGATCGTCGCGTCGCTCGTGCTGGTCGCCACGCTGACGTTCGCGTTCGGGGTCGGCACCGGGCAGCACTTCGCGACCTTCGGGATCTTCCCGGTCGCCGTCGTGACGACCTCGATCCTGATCGGCTTCCTGCGCGGGAGCTACGAGCTCGTCACGGGCAACCTGCTCCGGGTCGCCGGCGTGCGCAGGAAGGCGGTGCTCGTCGGCGAGGGCGACCACCTGACGCATCTCCGCGAGGCGCTCGGCAGCGGGCGCGGCGGGATCGACTACGAGTTCGTCGGTGCGGTCGCCCCGGCCGCCGACGGCGTCGACCTGCCGTTGCTCGGCGACGTGTCCGGGCTGGCATCGATCCTCGCGAGTCACACGCTCGACGAGCTGATCGTGGCGGACACCGGCGTCTCCGAGCCGCAGCTGCTCGAGATCGTCGAGCTTGCCCACCGTCGCGGCGTGAAGGTGCGGGTCGCGCCGAAGACGACGGAGCTGCTGATCCAGCGCGGTGAGTACGTGCCCGGCCAGGGCATGCCGCTCTTCGAGCTGCGGCCGCCGGTCTTCGCGGGGACGGACTGGGCGGTGAAGCGCACGTTCGACCTCGTCGTGAGCGCGGTCGTCCTCGGCGCCGGGCTGCCGCTCTGGCTGCTCGCCTCGGCGGCCGTGAAGCTCTCGTCGCGCGGGCCCGTCTTCTACCGCGACCGCCGCGTCGGCGTCGCCGAGCGTGAGTTCCTGATGCTCAAGTTCCGGACGATGTACCAGGGCGCCGCCGACGTGCAGCCGGAGCTCGAGCGGCACAACGAGGCGTCGGGGGCGCTCTTCAAGATCCGCGACGACCCGCGCGTGACTCCGGTCGGCCGCGTGCTGCGGCGCCTCTCGCTCGACGAGATCCCGAACCTGCTCAACGTGCTGCGCGGCGAGATGAGCCTCGTCGGCCCGCGGCCGCTGCCGTTGCGCGACTTCGAGCGGCTCGAGCCCTGGCACCGCAAGCGCTACCTCGTCCTCCCCGGAATCACCGGCCTCTGGCAGATCTCCGGCCGCTCGAGCCTCTCGTTCGACGACCTCGTTCGCCTCGACTTCTACTACCTCGAGAACTGGTCGATCTGGCTCGACATGACGATTCTGTTCAAGACGCTGCCGGCGGTGGTGGGGCGGCGCGGGGCGTATTAGAGGCTTGTGTCGGCCTCCGGCCGCCCCGTCGGGGACTGAACAAACCTTTTCGTAACGGGTGCCTGCGAGACTGCGCGCTGTGAAGGCCCCGAAGATCCTTGCCGTGGCTTCTGCTGTCGACCTCGACTTCCGCTACGGCTGCACGCCTGCGTGGTGGCAGCTCTGGAAGGGGATGTACGAGGCCGGCTGCGACCTGATCGTGACGCCGTACCGCGGCCGGCCGGTCGAGTCGCCGTGGTGGCGCACGTACCCGAACCCGACGTTCCGCGAGGGGGAGACGTTCGCGTGGGCTCGTGACGCGGTCGCGCGCGTCAAGGGCGACTCGTATCTCCGCCGCGCCGAGGTGTCGCCGGAGGACTCGCTCGCAGACCGGGCCGTGCGCGAGACGATCTGGCGCTGGGTGACGCCGCGGTGGCAGCGGCACCTCGAGCGGATCGTCGAGCGCGAGCGTCCCGATGCCGTCGTCGTCTTCACGGTGCCGATGGCGCACTTCCGCGGGATTCCGACGTTTCTCCGCAGCCGCTTCGGCATCCCCGTCGTCTTCTACGACGGCGACGTGCCGATGAGCCTGCCCGAGTTCGGCGGCATGGACACTGGCTTCAACTACTACCACGGCGCCGACCCGGGCGAGTACGACCTCGTCGTCTCGAACTCCGAGGGCGGCCTCGACCGCTTGCGCGAGCTCGGTGCGCGCCGGGCCGAGGCCGTCTTCTGGGGCGCCGACCCCGATTTCTTCAAGCCCCTCGACATGGAGAAGACGACGGACGTCTTCTTCTACGGCTACGGCGACAAGTTCCGCCGCGACTGGATGGCCTCGATGGTCGGCGAGCCGAGCCGCGCACTCGAGGAGGTCGACTTCGCCCTCGGCGGCCGCGACTTCCAGGGCGACACGGGCCGCGCGCGCGAGCTCGGCGACGTGCCGTTCAACGCCTTCAACGCGGCGATCGCGGCGGCCCGCATCAACCTCAACATCACGCGCCGCTCGCACGCCGGCGTCTTCGCGTCCGCGACCGCGCGCCCGTTCGAGCTCGCGGCCGCGGGCGCCGCGATCGTCTCCAACCCGTACGAGGGAATCGAGCGCTGGTTCGAGCCGGGACGGGAGCTCGTCGTCGTCCGGAGCGTCGAGGAGGCGGTCGCCGCCTACCGCGACCTCCTCGCCGACCCGGCCGCCGCCGCCGAGCTCGGCCGCCGCGCCCGCGAGCGCGTCCTCGACGAGCACACCTATGTCCACCGCGCGCGCCGCCTGCTCGAGCTGGTCGCCGCATGAAGAAGATCGCGATCGTCCCGTGCCTGAACGAGGAGGGCTCGATCGGCGGCGTGATCGACGAGATCCGCTCCTTCGACGCCGGGTTCGAGATCGTCGTCGTCTCCGACGGCTCGGTCGACCGCACCGCCGAGGTCGCCGCGGAGCACGGCGCGCGCGTCCTCCGGCTGCCGTTCAACCTCGGCATCGGCGGCGCCGTCCAGACCGGGTTCCGCTACGCCTGGGAGAACGGCTACGAGCTCGCCGTCCGCGTCGACGGCGACGGCCAGCACGACCCGGCCGAGTTGCCGAAGATCCTTGCGCCGGTGCTCGCGGGTGAGGCGGACATCGCCGTCGGCTCGCGTTTCGCCGGCTCGGACGGCCACCGTTCGTCCCGCTCGCGGCGCGTCGGCATCCGCATCCTCGCGCGCACCGTCTCGGCGCTCGTCGGCCAGCGCGTCACCGACACGACCTCCGGCTTTCAGGTGCTGAACCGCGTCGGGATCCAGCTCTTCGCCGCGGACTACCCGCACGACTACCCTGAGGTCGAGGCGACCGTGATGGTGATCAAGCACCGCCTGCGGCTGACCGAGGTGCCCGTCACGATGCGGGAGCGGACGCACGGCCGCTCGTCGATCCGCGGCTTCTCGACCGTCTACTACATGGCGAAGGTGCTGCTGGCGATCTTCGTCGGCACGTTCCGCCGCAACGTCGTCCCACTGGAGGACCGATGACACCACTGAAGGTTTCGATCGGCGCCGCGATCGCCTCGATCGTCCTGCTCCTCGTCGTCTTCGAGCTGATCCGCAGCCGCCGGCTGCGCGAGCGGTACGCGCTGCTCTGGCTCGTCACGGCCACCGTCATGCTCGTGCTCGCCGTCTGGCGCGACGGCCTGAACACGATCGCCGGCTGGGCCGGGATCAATTATCCGCCGAATGGCCTCTTCGCGCTCGGCTCGCTCTTCATCCTCGTCGTCCTGCTCCATTACGCGACGGCGATCTCGAAGCTCGCCGACCAGAACGTGATCCTCGCGCAGCGGGT
>DAISLG010000160.1:0-5268 GCA_036820565.1 Gaiellaceae bacterium
ACCGAGGACGGCGCCGAGACCGACCTCGACATCGGCCACTACGAGCGCTTCCTCGACCAGAACCTGACCGGGAACTCGAACCACACCCAGGGCTCGGTCTGGGACCGGGTGCTGCGCAAGGAGCGCAAGGGCGAGTATCTCGGCTCGACCGTGCAGGTGATCCCGCACATCACGAACGAGATCAAGTCCCGCATCCGCTCGATCTCCGAGGCGACCGACACCGACGTCGTCATCTCCGAGATCGGCGGCACCGTCGGCGACATCGAGTCGCTCCCGTTCCTCGAGGCGATCCGCCAGTTCCGGCGCGAGGCGGGCCCCGACAACGTGCTCTACCTCCACGTCACGCTCGTGCCCTACATCGAGCACGCCGGCGAGCTGAAGACGAAGCCGACGCAGCACTCGGTCAACGAGCTGCGCCGCATCGGCATCCACCCGGACATCGTCGTCTGCCGCTCGAAGGAGCCGCTCTCGCAGGAGATCCGCGACAAGATCGCGCTCTTCGCCGACGTCGACCTCGAGGCCGTGATCTCCGCGATCGACGTCCCCGACGTCTACCTCGTCCCGAAGGAGCTCCAGGCGCAGGGGCTCGACGACCTCGTCTGCAAGAAGCTCGGGCTGCCCGAGGGCGAGGCCGAGCTGGGCGAGTGGGACGCGCTCGTCGACCGGATCGGCGAACGCGACGGCGAGGTCGTGATCGCACTGGTCGGCAAGTACGTGAAGCTCCACGACGCCTACCTGTCGGTGCACGAGGCGCTCAAGCACGCAGGGATCCACAACCGCTGCCACGTGCGCGTCCGCTGGGTCGACTCCGAGAACATGTCGCTCGAGGAGGCGCGCGCGGAGCTCGACGCGGTCGACGGCGTGCTCGTCCCGGGCGGCTTCGGCTCGCGCGGGTGGGAGGGGAAGATCCTCGCCTGCCGCGTCGCACGCGAGAACGGGATCCCGTACCTCGGCATCTGCCTGGGGATGCACGTCGCCGTCTCCGAGTTCGCGCGCCACGTGCTCGGCCTCGAGGGGGCGAATTCCACCGAGATGGACCCCGAGACGCCCTACCCGGTGATCGACCTGCTCCCGGAGCAGAAGGACGTCGAGGACCTCGGCGGCACGATGCGGCTCGGCGCGCAGGCGGTCGAGCTCGCCGGCGACACGCGTGCGCGCGAGGCCTACGGCGACCTCGTCGTGAACGAGCGCCACCGGCACCGCTGGGAGGTCAACAACGCGTACCGGCCCAGGCTGGCCGAAGCGGGGCTCGTGATCTCGGGGACGGTCTACGAGGGCAAGCTCGTCGAGATCGTCGAGCTCCCCGACCATCCGTGGTTCGTCGCGAGCCAGTTCCACCCCGAGTTCAAGTCGCGGCCGACGCGGCCCGCGCCGCTCTTCCGCGAGTTCATCGCGGCGGCGCGCACCCGCTCCGAGGCGCGCGGCGGGGTGGCCGTCGCCTACTCGGGCCAGCCGACGGCGTCGTAGAGCCCGCGGCGCGCGCCTCGCGTAAGCAAGCTGGAGAGCTTCTTGACGGAACATCAAGTCCAATCCGACGTCACCGGCCTCTTCCTCGAGCTCGCCGGGCTCTCGAGCCCGCCGGGCGAGGAGCGGGCCGTCGCCGACCGGGTGACCGCCTACCTCGCCGAGCGCGGCCTGGAGGCGAGCGAGGACGACGCCGGCGCGAAGGTCGGCTCGACGATGGGGAACGTCCTCTGCCGGCTCGAGCCGACCGCGGCGGGCGAGCCGATCTTCCTCTGCGCCCATCTCGACACGGTCCCGCCGGAGGGGCCGATCGAGCCCGTCGTCCGGGACGGCGTCGTCCGGAACGCGGCCGGGACGATCCTCGGCGCCGACAACAAGGCCGCGGTCGCCGCGATGCTCGAGGCGACGAGCCGCGTGCTCGAGGACGGCCGACCGCACGCGGGGATCGAGCTCCTGTTCACGCCGAAGGAGGAGGTCGGGCTGCTCGGCGCCGCCGCGTTCGACCACGAGCGGCTCCACGCGAGGGTCGGCTACGTCTACGACCAGGCCGCGCCGATCGGCGAGATCATCCTCGGCGCGCCACACTCGCAGTCGCTCGAGGTGCGCTTCCACGGCCGCGCGGCCCACTCGGGCATGTGCCCGGAGGAGGGGCGCTCCGCGATCGCCGCGGCCGCGCGGGCGATCGCCGACCTGCGGCTGGGGCGGATCGACGAGGAGACGACCGCGAACGTCGGGATCGTCTCGGGCGGGACCGCGCGCAACATCGTGCCGGAGTGGTGCACCGTCCTCGCCGAGGCGCGCTCGCACGACGAGCGCAAGCTCGCCGACCTCGTCCAGGAGATGCTCGACGCGTTCACGTTCGGGGCGAGCTCGGCCGAGTGCGAGCTCGAGGCGCAGGTGCGCAAGAGCTACCGCGGCTACCGCTTCAAGCGCGACCACCTCGCTGTCCGGCTCGCCGCGACCGCGCTCGAGCGGACGGGCTTCGAGCCGCGCTACGGCCTCTCGGGCGGCGCCGCCGACGCGAACGTCTTCAACGAGCGCGGCGTCGCGTGCGTGAACCTCGCGAACGGGATGGCCTCGATCCACACGCCGGACGAGCACATCGCCGTCGCCGACCTCGACGCGATGGTCGACGTGACGCTCGCCCTCTTCGATGCCGCTCTCGCTTAGACGCGGGACGGTGACCGCCGTCCGTGAGCGCCACGAGCGGCTCGTGCGGCTCGAGGTGGACGGCGTCCCGTGCGTCGCCTACCCGCGGCTGACCGGGCCGGTCGAGGAGGGCGACGAGGTGATCGTGAACGTCCAGGCGCGCGAGCTCGGCCTCGGCTCCGGCGGCTTCGACGTGCTGCTCGCGAACCTGACACGTGGTCTCGAGCTGCCGCCGGCCGAGCGCGCGCACGTGATCAAGCTGCCGTACACGCCGCTCCAGCACGCGGTGCGTCACGCCGAGGAGGACGGCCCGCTCGCCGAGACGCTCGCCGGGCTGCCCGTCGTCTGCTGCACGCTCCACAGCCAGGTCGCGCCCGTGTGGGCCGGACTTGGCCGCGACCACCGCGTCGCCTACGTCCAGCTCGAGGGCGGTGCGCTGCCGGTCTCGCTCTCCGACACCGTTCGCGCGCTCGGGTTGACGTCGGTCGCGGTCGGCGCGTGCTTCGACGGCGACGTCCAGGCGGTCTCGGTCGCCTCGGCGCTCGCCTGGGTCGCGGCGGCGGGGTTCGACGCGGCGATCTGCTCGGTCGGCCCCGGCATCGCCGGGACCGGGACGGCGCTCGGGCACGGGGCGGTCTCCGCGGCCGTCGCCGCGAACGCCGCGACCGCGCTCGGTGGGAGGCCCGTGCTCGCCGTCAGGGTCTCCGAGGCGGACGGGCGCGACCGGCACCGGGGCGTCTCGCACCACACGCGCGCCGTGCTCGACCTGTGTCTCGGCGCCGTCACGGTCGCCTGGCCGGACGAGGTCGACACGACCGGCTGGGAGGGGGCCTGCGCGGGCCTGCCGCTCTCGCACATGGGCCGCGGGCCCGACGCCGACCCTGCCTTCTTCGCAGCCGCGTTCGCAGCGGGCCTCATCGCGCACGGGCTTGTTGGAGAATCGACGGCGTGAACCGCCTCGCCCTGATCCTCGTCCTGCTCGTCGCCGGCTGCGGCGGGGGCGGTGGCTCGAAACCCCTCTTCACGCGGCAGTTGGGCGAGTGGACGGTCGAGGTCTCGAAGGACGGCAAGGCGGCCGCCGAGCGGGACGGCAAGGCGTCGCCGGGAACGATCGAGCTGCGCCCGCTCGGCCCCGATCCCGGCTCGACCGCCGGCCCGCAGCCGCAGGTCGCGGTCGAGATCAAGGCGCCGGCTGCGATCGAGAGCCCGACGCTCTGGGTCGACGACAACGTGCTGCTGACGAAGGGCGCCGGCCCGAGCAACCGCTTCATCTCGATCTACGGCGCGCCCGGGAAGCTCGGCCCGGGGGAGCACCGCGTCGTCGCGTTCGCGCAGGCGGGCGGCCACGGGGCCGCCGCCACCTGGACGTTCAGCGTCGGCTAAGAGCTAGTCGTCCCGCATGAACGGGTAGCGGTAGTCGCGCGGCGGCAGGAACGTCTCCTTGATCGAGCGGGGGCTGACCCAGCGGATCAGGTTCCACATCGAGCCCGCCTTGTCGTTCGTGCCCGACGCGCGCGCGCCGCCGAACGGCTGCTGGCCGACGACGGCGCCGGTCGGCTTGTCGTTGACGTAGAAGTTGCCGGCCGCGTAGCGGAGGCGGTCCTGCGCCTCGGCCACGGCCGCGCGGTCGTCCGAGAAGATCGCGCCGGTAAGGCCGTAGGGCGCCGTCGTGTCCACCAGGTCGAGCGTCTCGCCCCACTTCTTCTCGTCGTAGACGTAGGCCGTCACGACAGGCCCGAAGAGCTCCTCGCGCATCGTCCGGAAGGCCGGGTCGCGCGTCTCGATCACGGTCGGCTCGACGAAGAAGCCCTCGGAGTCGTCGACGCCGCCGCCGACGAGTATCTCGGTGCCCTCGGTCGTGCGCGCCTCCTCGATCGCAGCACGCTGCGTCTCGAACGAGCCGCCGTCGATCACCGCGCCCATGAAGTTGCCGAACTCGGTCGGGTCGCCCATCTTGATCGTCGCGACCTCCGCGGCGAGCCGCTCGCGCAGCTCGGGCCAGAGGTTCGACGGCGCGTAGACCCGTGACGAGGCCGAGCACTTCTGGCCCTGGTACTCGAACGAGCCGCGCACGATCGCGGCCGCGACCGCGTCCACGTTCGCGGACGGGTGCGCGACGATGAAGTCCTTGCCACCCGTCTCGCCGACGATCCGCGGGTAGTTGCGGTAGGTGCCGTCGCCGATCCGCGCGCCGATCGTCTTCCACATGTCCTGGAAGACCGGGGTCGAACCGGTGAAGTGGACGCCGGCCAGGTCGCGGTGCGCGAGCACGGGGTCGCCGATCTTCGAGCCGGATCCGTAGACGAGGTTGATCACGCCGTCGGGGAGCCCGGCCTCCTGGAAGAGGCGCATCAGGTAGTGCGCGGAGAGCATCGCCGTCGACGCCGGCTTCCAGACGACGGTGTTCCCCATCAGCGCGGCGGAGCTCGTCAGGTTCCCGGCGATCGCGGTGAAGTTGAACGGGCTGACCGCGAAGACGAAGCCCTCGAGCGGCCGGTACTCCATCCGGTTCCAGACGCCCGGGGACGACTGCGGCTGCTCCTCGTAGATCTGGACCATGAACTCGACGTTGAAGCGGAGGAAGTCGATCAGCTCGCAGGCCGCGTCGATCTCCGCCTGGTGCGCGGTCTTCGACTGGCCGAGCATCGTCGCCGC
>DAISLG010000161.1:0-5230 GCA_036820565.1 Gaiellaceae bacterium
CATCTCGCCGAGCGGCCCCTCGGGCGCGGCGGCAATCGCGCGCTCGACGTCGTAGGCGACCCGGTGAAAGACGAAGTCGCTGTCCCACGAGGCCCACGCGGCGCGTTGGTCGCCGTCGAGCGGCATCCCGACGCTGCCCGGATTGACCAGATCGGTGCCGTTCGGCCCAGGGCGGCGGAACTGGAGATGGCTGTGGCCGAAGACGACCGACCGGTCGCGCACGCCGGCGAGCATCGACTCCTCGCCCTCCTGCGGCTCGCGGGCGAAGCTCTCGACGTCCGAGGCCGGCGACCCGTGGACGAAGAGGGTGCCGTCGCGCTCCGCGTCGGTCGGGAGCCCGTAGAGCCGCTCGAGGGTCGCCTGGTCGAAGGCCGCCTTCGTCAGCTCGATCCCCGGCAGCACCTCGGGCAGGTCCGGCGGCGGCTCGCGGATCCAGCGTTCGCCGTTGCCGCGGATCCACGTCGCGGGCCGGAGCGAGTCGAGCAGCTCGAGCGTCTCGCGCGGGAACGGCCCGAAGCCGACGTAGTCGCCACCGAGCAGCCACTCGTCGGCGCCCGCCTCGCGGGCGTCTCGGACGACGGCCTCGAGTGCGGGCAGATTCGCATGGATGTCGTAGAGGACGGCGAGCATCGGACGTTCCTAGAGGATCCGGGCCCCGAGAGCGCTCGCGACGAGCTCGACCGCGAGCTTCGCGGTCTCGTTCTCGCGGTCGAGGATCGGGTTGACCTCGACGACCTCGAGCGAGTCGAGGATCTTCGTCTCGGCGATCAGCTCCAGCGCGAGGTGCGCCTCGCGGTAGGAGAAGCCGCCGCGGATCGGCGTGCCGACGCCCGGTGCCACGTCCGGATCGAGCGCGTCCATGTCCAGGCTGAGGTGGACGAACGACGAGCCGGCGAGGTAGGCGAGCGACTCCCGCACCGCACGCTCGACGCCGATCCGGTCGAGGTCGCTCATCGTGTAGACACGCGCGTCGAGGCGTCCGAGCAGCTCGCGCTCGGCGGGGTCGAGCGAGCGCAGGCCGAGCAGCGCGACCCGCTCAACGGAGGGAAGCGGCCAGGCTTCGCTTTCGAACCGTGGCCCACCCAACCCGAGCGCCGCCGCGAGCGGCATCCCGTGGACGTTGCCGCTGGGGCTCGTCTCGGGGCGGTTCAGGTCGGCGTGCGCGTCGATCCAGAGCACGCCGCCCGGGCCGTGCGAGCGCGCCATCCCGCCGAGTGAGCCGAGCGCGACCGAGTGGTCGCCGCCGAGGACGAGCGGCACCTGGCCGGCGTCGTCGGCCTCGCAGACGAGCTCGGCGATCCGCTCGCAGGTCGCCAGGATCTCCGGCAGGAAACGGGCCTGCTCGTCCACCACGTCGATGGCTTCAGGAACGGCGGTTCGGGCGTCACCGAGGTCGATGCACCTGCGACCGAGCTCCTCGATCCGTTGGTAGAGCCCCGCGTAGCGGATCGCCGACGGGCCCATGTCGACGCCACGGCGCCCCTGCCCGAGGTCGAGCGGGGCGCCGATCACGGCGACAGGGGCTTGCTCATCCACGCCGGCAAGGCTAACCTCCGGCCACGATGACGGCGGACGCGGGCGCGATCAGGGTGCTACTGGCGGACGACGACCCGACGTTCGCGAGCTCGCTACGGGAGCTGATCGACCGCCAGCCCGAGCTCTGCGTCGTCGGCGTCGCGCACGACGGGCTCCGCGCGATCGAGCTGGCCGAGGAGCTTCGCCCCGAGGCGGCCGTGCTCGACCTGCACATGCCGCTCGTGGACGGCGTCACGGCGGTCTCGCGCCTCCGGCAGGACCATCCACACCTCTGCCTGATCGTCCTGACCGGCGACGACGCGCCGGATCTCCACCGCGCCGTCTCGGACGCGGGTGCCGACGCGGTGCTGCTGAAGGGCGAGATCGTCGACGTGCTCGTCGAGCGCCTCAGCGGCCTGCGCGCGACCGCCTGAGTTTCACCCGAACGCCTCCCAGGCGTGCAGGAACGCCTCCTGGGCGGGCGTGAGCGTGTCGATCCGGAAGCCGAGCTCCTCGATCTTGGCGCGCGCGATCGTCTCGTCGATCTCGGCGGGCAACGTGTGCACCTTCGGCTCGAGCTCGTGCCCGTGCAGCATCAGGTAGCGGGCCGAGAGCGCCTGGACGGAGAAGGTCAGGTCCATGATCTCGGCCGGGTGGCCCTCGCCCGCGGAGAGGTTGACGACGACGCCCTGGCCGACGACGAAGACGGAGCGGCCCTCGTCCAGCACGAACTCCTCGACGTGCTCGCGCGCCTGGCGCGTCTCGAGCGCCCGCTCGCGCAGCTTCGGCATGCTGAACTCGTCGTCGATCCCGCTGGCGTTCGCGAGGATCGCCCCGTCGGGCAGCGCTTCGATCGCCTCCATCCCGAGCGCGTCGCGGACGCCGGTCGAGGTGAGGACGATCTCCGCCGTCTCGCACGCCTCGACGAGCGGCGCGATGTCGAAGCCGTCGTGGAGCGCCTCGAGCGCCGCGAACGGGTCGACCTCGCAGACGGTCACCTGGGCGCCCAGCCCGCGCGCGCGCTTCGCGATCCCCTTGCCGACCCAGCCGTAGCCGACCGCGACGACGTGCTTGCCGGCCATCAGCAGGTTCGTTGCGTCGAGCACGGCGGTGACCACGGACTGGCCGGAGCCGTAGCGGTTGTCGAAGAGGTACTTGCAGCGCGCGTCGTTCGCGGCGATGCAGGGCACCTTCAGCGTGCCGTCGGCCTCCATCGCGCGGAGGGCGATCACGCCGGACGTCGTCTCCTCGGAGGCGCCGCGCAGCGTCTCGAGCACCTCGGGGTGGGTCGTGTGCGCGAGCCGGATCACGTCCGCGCGGTCGTCGATCACGACCTCGGGCCGGCGGGCAAGCACCTCGTGGAAGAACTCGAGCTCCTGCTCGTGGGTCGAGCCGCGCTTCGCGAAGACGTCCACGCCGCGCGCCGCGAGCCCGGCCGCGACGTCGTCGTGGACCATCACGCCCTGGAACGCGACCGTGACCTCGGCGCCCGCCTCCGCGAGGATCGCGGCGAGGTACGCCGTCTTCGGCTCGACCGGGAGGATCACGGCGATCCGGCGGCCGGAGACGCTGCCTTCCTCGCGAAGCTGGTCGCGCACGCGGTTCAGCACCGGCATCCACTCCGAGACCCAGGCGATCTTGCGCTCGCCCTCGGGGGCGAGAGAGGCGTCCGCGATCAAACCGTCCACTCCCTCGAGAACCGCTCCTGCGCCTCGGTCGCCTCGCCGAGCTCGATCCCGAGCGTCGCGAGCTTCGTCCGCGCGATCTCGGCGTCGAGCTCGTGGGGAAAGCGGTTGAGCCCGGCGGGCACGTTCCCGGAGGCGAGGTGGTGCGCCGCAAGCGCCTGGACGGAGAAGGAGAGATCCATGATCTCGACGGGGTTGCCGTCGCCGCCGGCGATGTTGACGAGCGCGCCGCCGACGAGCGTGAACGCGCGCTTGCCGCCGTCGTGGACGAAGCGCTTCACGCCCGGGCGCACCTCCTCGACCGAGTCGGCGCGCTCCTCGAGCGAGGGAACGTCGATCTCGCGGTCGTGGTGGCCGGCGTTCGCGAGGATCGCGCCGTCCTTCAGGTGCGCGAACGCGTCGCCGGTGACGGCCTCGACCCGCCCCGTCGCGGCGATCACGAAGTCCGCGTCCTCGAGCGCCCGCTCGAGCGGCGCGACGCGGTGGCCGTCCATGTGGGCCTCGAGCGCGCGCACGGGGTCGAGCTCGACGACGGTCACTCGCCCGCCGAGCCCCTCGGCGCAGCGCGCCAGGCCCTTGCCGACCCAGCCGTAGCCGACGACGCAGAAGCGCTTACCGGCAGCGCTCAGGTTCGTCAGGCGGAGGATCGCCGTCAGCGCCGCCTGGCCGGTGCCGTAGCGGTTGTCGAACAGGTGCTTGCACCGGGCGTCGTTCGCGGCGATCGCGGCGAACGTGAGGCGGCCCGCGGCCTCGATCGCGCGCAGCCGCGCGACGCCGGTCGTCGTCTCCTCGGTCACGCCGACGAGCCGCTCCACGAGCTCGGGGCGGTGCTCGACGATCCGGCGAGTCAGCTCGGCGCCGTCGTCGATCACGATCTCCGGCCCCGTGTCGGCGACGGCGAGCAGGTCGTCCGAGAACGCCTCGGGTCCGGCGCCGTGGGTCGCGTGCACCTCGACTCCGCGCGCGACGAGCGCCGCCGCGACCGCGTCCTGGGTCGAGGCGGGGTTGCTGCCCGCGGCGACGACCTCGGCGCCCGCCTCGGCAAGCAGCGTCGCGAGGTACGCCGTCTTCGCCTCGAGGTGGACGACGACCGCGACCCGCTTGCCCCTCAGAGCGCCGTCGGAGAGCCGCTCCCGCGCGAGCCGGTTCAGGACCGGCGAGTGGCGCGCAACCCACTGGATCCGGCGCTCGCCCTCGGGAGCAAGGCTTGGGTCGGCGATGCGCGAGCGGTCCGCCACAGCATCCATGCGGGCGCGAGCATACTCACGATCCGTCGTAGGATGCCCCTTCCACGAACCAGAGGAGGGTTCCGTTGAAATCACGACTTGCACTCACCGCGGCCGCGCTCGCCGCATTCGCCCTCGCCGCCGTCGGCTTCGCCGGGGCCGCGGGCGCGAGGTCCCACCACGCCTCGACGCAGGCTGCCACGATCAAGATCGGGCTCGTCACGGACATCGGCGGCCTCAACGACCGCGGCTTCAACCAGCTCGCGTACGCCGGGCTCAAGCGTGCCGAGAAGCAGCTCGGCGTGCAGGGCCGCGTGATCCAGTCGAAGAGCGCGTCTCAGTACGTGCCGAACCTCGCATCGCTCGCGAAGCAGCACTACGACCTCGTCGTCGCGGTCGGCTTCCTGATGGCGGACGCGGTCGACGTGGTCGCCGTGAAGTTCCCGAAGACGAAGTTCGCGATCATCGACGTCGACCAGACCACGCTGAAGCACAAGCCGAAGAACGTGCGCGGCCTGATCTTCCGCGAGCAGGAGGGCGGCTACCTGATCGGCTACCTCGGCGGCCTCGTGACGAAGTCCCAGGGCGGCAAGCAGGTGATGGGCGTCGTCGGCGGCATCAAGATCCCGCCGGTCGACCGCTTCGCTGCCGGCTACACGGCGGGTGCGAAGGCCGCCGATCCGGGCGTCAACGTGCTGCTGGACTACTCGCAGGACTTCGTCGACCAGGCCAAGTGCAAGGAGCTCGCGCTGAACCACATCTCGCAGGGCTCGCAGGTCGAGTTCGCGGACGCGGGCGGGTGCG
>DAISLG010000162.1:0-5170 GCA_036820565.1 Gaiellaceae bacterium
ACGTCAGCGGCGGAGGGCGTCGATCGCCTCGATCCGCTCCTGGGCGCGCACGAGGGCTTCCTCGATCCGGCGGGAGAGCTCGTGCAGGCGCGCCTCGAGGACGCCGCGCTCGGCCTCGGCGTCTGCGGCGATCGCGCTCATCCGGTCGCGTACGGCCTCCTCCTCCTCGGCCGCGCGCTTCTCGAGGGCCTCGATCGCCTCCTCGCGCGCCCGTTCGACGCCGGCGGCGAGCGTCGCGAGACGGCGCTCGATCCGCTTGGCGCCGGCCTCGCCCACCTGGTTCATGCGCTCGGCGAGGACACCCTCCGCCTCGCGTGCGAACCGCTCGACGGAGAGATCGAGCTCGCGGCCGAGACGTCGCGCGGCCTCCTCCCGGGCGCTGCGGATCGCCGTGTCGAACTGCTGCGTCGCCGACTCCGAGTAGCGGGTCGCGGCGCGGGCGACGACTCGCTCGAGCTGCTCGACCTGGCGGCGCTCGACGTCGCCGAGCGCGGACTGGACGCGGGCGACCGCCTCGGTCTGCTCGCGCTCGATCGTCTCTTTCAGGTCGCGCTCGCGGCGGCGGAGCCGCTCGGCGACCTCGTGCAGCGCCCGCCGCCGCTCGGCCGCGTGCTGGTCGAGCTCGTTGCCGGCGGCCGCGACGATCTCGCCGGCGACGCGCTCGAGGTCCTCGCGCAGGCGCGCGACGAAAACCCGCTGCTCGTCGCTCGCCGTCTGGAGCCCTTCGGCGTCGGCGCCGATCCGCGCCTCGAGCTCGGCGAGCTGCTGCCGCTGGCGCTCTCCCACCTGAACGATCTGGCGCGACAGCCCCTGCTGCGCGCGCTCGAGATCCGCCGCCCAGCTCGCGAGGCGCTGCTCGAGCCGCTGCTGGGCCTCCGTCAGCCGCTGGCTCAGCGTCGCTCCGGCCGCGCTCTCCCGCTCGGCGAACTCGCGGCGGTACTCCTCCGCGATGCGCCGCTCCTCGTCCACGAGCTGCGAGACCGAGTCGGCGCGGGCCCGTGCGAGCGTCCGCTCGAGCTCGGCCGCGCGCGTGTCGATCTCGCGCCCGATCACCTCGTCGAAGACGGCCCTGCCGCGGTCGAGCTCGGCCTCGAACCCCCGCAGCCGCTTGAACGCCCGGCGCGCCACCAGGAAGGCGACGACGAGCCCGCCGAGGGCGAGTGCGGCGACGACGACGAGGATCGCGGTGAGCGTCATGCGAGCCGCCCGACAAGGAGCGCGGCGGCGAGCGCGACGATCGTCCAGCTGAGTGTGCGAAGGGCGCGCTCGGGAGCGTCGAGCAATGTGGCTTCAGTTACAGAGGAGCGGGTGCCGTCGTGGTGGACGATCGTGCCCGTGACCGAGGCGGTGCGGCGCCGCAGGTCGCGGACGGGGGTCGAGAGCCGGCGCTGCGCGAGGCTGAGCCCGGTCGCGAACACGGCTGCGAGGAGCGCCTCGGCGCGGAGCCGCTGGGCCTCGGCGAAGTAGCCGGTGAGCAGCGGGAAGGCGCCCCAGGCCAGGGCGAACCAGAGGTCGGTGTGCAGCCGGCCGCCGAAGAGCTCGAGGTTGTAGGCGGGGACGACGAACGCGCCGAACGCGACGAACGCGAGCAGCCAGAGGCCCCACGCGAGCGAGGCGCCGACGCCGATCGCGACCGCGCCGGCGAGCCCGATCGCGGCGAGCGCGACGAGCGCCGCGTGCGAGATCCCCGTCCCGAGCGGCCGGCCGTCGAGCTCGTCGAGCGCATGCGCGGCGACGCCCATCGCGAGGAAGAAGGCGGCGAGCCCCCAGAGGAGGCGGCGGAGCTCGAAGGCCGGCGCGAGCGACGCGCCGATCGCGACGTAGCTCAGGTGCCAGAGCGTGTACGGCGGGTGCAGCAGCGTCACGTAGTCGCGCCAGCGGCCCGGAGCGAGCGCGTAGAACGCCGGGCGCGCCTCCGTGTTCACGAGCGCCGCCCCCAGATGACGACGCCGCCGCCGAGGCTCATCCGCCGCACCTCGACGCCGGCGATGCCCGCCTCGCGCCAGAGCTGGACGACCCGCGTCAGCGGATAGCGGGCGTAGAAGCCGCGGATGCTCGGACCGAGGAACGCGCCCACCTCGTGCCAGCCCGGAGAGATGACGCGGCCCGCGAGCGGCAGGCCGATCCGGACGTAGAGCTCCCAGAGCGGCCGCCAGATCCCGCGGGGAATGTCGAACTCCAGCGAGGCGATCGTGCCGCCCGGCTTGACGACGCGGGCGAGCTCCCGCAGGGTGGCGGCGGGGTCGTCGACGTAACGGAGCAGGTAGGTGAAGGTGAGCGCGTCGAACGCGGCGTCCTCGAACGGCAGCTGCTCGGCCCTGCCCTCGACGAAGCGCACCTGGCTGGTGGCGGCCGCGAGGCGGAGGCGCTGCCTCGCCGTGTCGAGCATCTCGGGGCTCTGGTCGAGGCCGACGACGGAACAGCCCTTCGTCCGCACGAGCTCGAGCGCGACGGCCCCGGTCCCGGTCGCGACGTCGAGCACGGTGTCGTCGGTGCCCGCCTCCGTGCGCGCGACCATGAACCGCCGCCAGCGCGGATCCTGGCCGAAGGAGAGGAGGCTCGCGTAGCGGTCGTAGGTGGGCCCGAGGGGAGCGAAGAGCTGGATCGCGTCCACGCCTCTGAGTCTATGCTGGCCCCGTGGCGCTGAGTGACGATCTCGCCCGGATCGCCGCCGCCGCGCAGGCGTACGCGGCCCCGGGGGAGGAGCTCGCGGGCGTCCTCGCGGCCGAGCCGGCGCGGGCCCGGCGGATCTACCTGTGCGCGTTCGCCGACGAGGCGGGCGAGACCGCGTGGATCGCGCTCGACGACGGCGCGGTTGCGGTCGAGCGGCGCCGGGACGTCCGCGAGGCGGCGTCGATCGTCGCGATGTGCGAGTTGGCCGAGGAGAACGCGGGAGGCGGCGAGCTGGAGGAGCTCCGCTCGCAGCTCGCGACGCTGCGACTGACGGAGAACCCGCCGGGGATCGAGGAGGCCGAGGTGGCCGCCCTCGCGCTCGAGCAGGCGGTCGGCGCGCCGCCCCGCCTCGCGACGCCCGACTATCTCGACGCGGTCGGCGTCGCGGCCCGCGAGCTCGAGCGCGCCCTCGGCGACGCCGGCCGCTCGCCGTTCGCCGAGGCGCTGAAGTCGGCGGCCGAGACCGTCGACGAGTTCCTGCGAGACGTGGAGGGCCGCTACAAGACCGCGCTACGATGAGCGGATGGAGGGCGGCTTCAACTTCCCGTTCGGCGGCGACCCGGACGACCTGATGCGCGGGCTCCGCGAGTTCGCCGAGCAGCAGACCGAGGCGGTCCAGGAGGCGCAGCGCGAGCAGTTCGCCACGCTGACCCTGAACACGGCGGTCGAGCTGACCGCCGCCGCGCTCCGGCGCCTCGACCTGAGCGGCACCGCGGACGAGCAGGCGCAGGCCGTCCGCGACGCGATGCGCCTGCTCTTCCCCGAGGCCGTCGCGCTCGTGAGCGCGGCCCGCCAGGGCTTCATGCGCGAGCGCTAGGAGTAGAACCTCTCTAGTCGGTCGCGAGCCGCGAGAAGATCACCGCGTCGCCACGGCCGCCCTCGGGGCGCGGGAAGTACGAGCGCAGCACGCCTTCGCGTGTGAAGCCCGCTTTCTCGATCACGCGTTGAGACGCGACGTTGTCCTGGAAGGCGATCGCCTGGACCCGCTGGAGCCCCAGATCGTGGAACGCCCAGTCGACGACGAGCATGGTCGCGCGCGTCGCCGCTCCGCGACCGCGCGCTTCCGGGAACACGAAGTAGCCGACCTCCGCCCGGCCGTCTCGCAGGTTCACGCCGAAGAAGATCAGGTAGCCGATCGACTCGAGGCTGCCGGCGTCCCGGATCGCGAAGTGCGCGAGCGCACCCTCGGCGGCCCGCTCGCGCCAGGCGCCGCGGATGCGCTCGCGGAGCTCCTCGATCGTCGCGTCGGCCCAGGAGACGTTCGCGAACCGGGCGACGGCCGCGTCGCGGGCTCCGGCCGCGAGCGCCTCGGCGTCCTCCTCGCGCGGCGGCGAGACGGTGACGACGCCGTCCGTCAGCCCACCGTCCGGAAGCTCGAGCGGCCGTTCCTCCACGAGGGGATCGTCCCGGGTCCGAGACGGCATGTCCAGCCTGCCCCTACAATCGCGCACGCCGTGGCACTGCTCGACCGAGCCATCGTCCGCCTGCTTCCCGCCGTTCCGCGGCCGATGGTGCAGAAGCTCTCCTCGCGTTACCTCGCCGGGTCGGAGCTCGCCGACGCATGCGACGTCGTGACGCGGCTGAACGCGGAGAGCAAGCTCGCGACGATCGACGTCCTCGGCGAGGAGATCACGAACGCGGACGAGGCGCGGGGGATCGCGCGGGCCTACCGCGACGTGCTTGCCGCGATCGACGAGCACGGCCTCGACTCGAACGTCAGCATCAAGCCGACGGCGCTCGGGCTGAAGCTCGACTACGCGCTGTGCCATGAGAACCTCGACGCGGTCGTCCGCGACGCCGCCGCCCGCTCGAACTTCGTCCGGATCGACATGGAGGACTCGAGCTGCACCGACGACACCCTGCGGCTCTACCGCGACCTGCGCGCCGCCGGGCTCGACAACGTCGGCGTCGTGCTCCAGGCGTACATGCGCCGCACCGTCTCGGACATCGCCGACCTCGCTGAGCTGCGGCCGAACGTCCGGATCTGCAAGGGGATCTACGTCGAGCCGCGAGCGATCGCGTTCCGTGAGTTCGAGGCCGTCCGCGCCAACTTCGTCCGCGCGCTCGAGAAGCTGCTCGAGGTGGGCGCCTACGTCGGGGTCGCGACGCACGACGCCCACCTCGTCGAGGAGGGGCGCCGGCTCGTGGCCGAGCACGGCCTCGAGCCGGCGGAGTACGAGTTCCAGATGCTGCTCGGCGTGCGGGAGGACCTCGGCGAGACGCTCGTCCGGGACGGACACCGCCTGCGCATCTACGTGCCGTTCGGGCGGCACTGGTACGGCTACTCGCTCAGGCGCCTCCAGGAGAACCCGAAGATCGCGGGCTACATCGCGGCCGACACGGTCGGCCGGCTGCTCCCCTTCCGCTGATCAGACGGCGGGCGGGGCCGGACCCTCCTCCTCGACGACGACCTGGCGCTCGACCGGAGCTGCGGGCGCGACCGGGGTCGCGGCGACGGGGGCGACGGGCGCGGCTGCGACCGGTGCGGCTGCGACCG
>DAISLG010000163.1:0-5149 GCA_036820565.1 Gaiellaceae bacterium
CCTGCCAGGCGACCTCGACGTTGGAGACGAACCCCGGCACCCAGACGACGTCGAACGGCCCGTCGCCGAGCACCTGGTAGGCGATATGGACGTCACCGCTCCGCGCGTAGCGGGTCTCGGGCTGCTCCATGCCCTAACGATGTCCGAAATGGTGGGCCGAGGGCAAGGCGGCGTTGATCTCGGCCTCGCTCGACACGCGGCGCGCGAGCGGGCCGAGCGTCTCGAGCTCCGAGACGACGACGTTCTCGTTGCGGCCGTGGCGCTCGAAGATCCCGCGGGCGAGGATCAGTGGCTCGCCCCGGACGATCGCGCGGTACGCCTCGTAGACCTGGGGCGGCAGGATCAGGTTGACCTGCCCCGCCTCGTCCTCGATCAGCATGAAGACGACGCCCTTCGCCGTCGCGGGACGCTGGCGCGCCACCGCCATTCCGGCCACCGCGACCCGGTGGCCGTTCGGGCACTCGTGCAGATCGGAGCTCGCGACGACGTCCCCGGGCAGGTGCGCCCGCAGCAGCGTGAGCGGATGGACGCCGATCGAGAGGCTCGTGTGCCGGTAGTCGGCGAGCATCCGCTCCCAGTCGGTCTGCTCCGCGAGCACGGGCACCTCGGCGGTCGGCTCGAGCGGCAGCGCGAGCTGGCGGTTCCCTTTCCCGGCACTCTGGCCGCTCGGGGCGACGCCGAGCCGCCAGAGCAGGTCGCGGCGGGGCCCGAAGGCATCGCACGCCCCCGCCGTGACGAGCGCCTCGAGCGCGGCGCGGCCGACCGGCGCGCGCTGGGCGAGGTCGCGGATTCCCGTGTAGGGCTGCTCGACGACGACGGCCTTCGCCTCGCTCTCGCCGACCGACTTGACGTAGCCGAGGCCGACCCGGACGGCGCCGTCCTCGATCCCGCACCTGTCGGCGCTCAGGTTCAGGTCGGGGGGCCGCACCTCCACCCCGCGCCGCTGGCCGTCCCGGACGAGGCTCGCCGGCGGGTAGAAGCCCATCGGCTGCGCGTTCAGGAGCGAGCAGAGGAACTCGGCCGGGTAGTGGTGCCGAAGCCACGCCGACTGGTAGGCGAGCAGTGCAAAGGCGGCGGCGTGCGACTTGGGGAAGCCGAAGCCGGCGAAGCCGATCACCTTGTCGTAGATCAGGTTCGCCGTCTGCTCGTCGACGCCGTTCCCGGCCGCGCCCTCGACGAACGGCGCGCGGAACGCCTCGATCGCGGCCTCGCTGCGCTTGCGGCTCATCGCGCGCCGCAGCCCCTCAGCCTGGCCGACCGAGAAGCCCGCGACGGCAATCCCGACGTCGAGCACCTGGTCCTGGAAGATGATCGTCCCGAGCGTCTCCCGCAACGGCTCACGCAGCAGCTCGTGCTCGACGGGCGGCTCGAAGGACGGGTCGTCGCGGAGCCGCCGCCGGTGCGCGATGTACGGGTGCACCGCCTTCCCCTGGATCGGACCGGGCCGCACGAGCGCGACCTGCACGGTCAGGTCGTCGAGGTTCTCCGGGCGGGTCTGGAGGAGCGACTGCATCTGCGCGCGGCTCTCGATCTGGAAGTCGCCGACCGTGTCCGCGGCCTGGATCTCGGCGTACACCGCCGGGTCGTCGAGCGGGATCCGCGAGAGGTCGATCGGCTCGCCGTGCAGCCGCGCGACCATGTCGACGCAGTCCTCGACCGCCGACAGCATCCCCAGGCCGAGCAGGTCGATCTTGAGGAAGCCCGCGTCCGCGCACGAGTCCTTGTCCCACTGGCAGAGCTGGCGACCCGCCATCGCCGCGGGCTGGACGGGGACGAGCTCGACGAGCGGCCGCGTCGAGATCACCATCCCGCCCGGGTGCTGCGAGATGTGGCGCGGGAGGCCGGCGATCTCGGCGCAGAGCTCGGCGAAGGCGCGCCAGCGCGGCGACGCGAGCTTCCGCTTTGCGTCGGGGAGCCGCTCGAGGTCCTCGGCGACCTTCTCTGCGCTCCAGCCGTCGGTGACGCGGGCCAGCCGCTCGAGCTCGGCGTACGGGAGGCCGAGCGCCTTCCCGACGTCGCGGATCGCGCCGCGGCTGCGGTACGTCGAGAAGCTCGCGACGAGCGCGGCGTGCTCGCGGCCGTAGCGCTCGGTCACGGCGACGATCAGCTTCTCGCGGATGTCGCGCGGGAAGTCGAGGTCGATGTCCGGGACGGAGACGAGCTCGCGGTTGAGGAAGCGGCCGAGCGAGAGGTTCGACTCGACCGGGTCGACGTGCGAGAGGCCGGTCAGGTAACAGACGATCGAGCCGACGCTGGAGCCGCGGCCGCGCCCCGGCGGCAGCGCGTGGCGCGGGCTTCCCGGACCCCGTACCTCGTTCGCGCACTCGCGCGCGAGCTCGAGCACCTCCCAGTGCAGCAGAAAGAACCCGGAGAGCCCGATCTCGCGGATCAGCGCGAGCTCCTCGTCGAGCCGAGCCCGAGCCCTTCCTCGTAACACGGTGTTCCTTGGATAGCGAGTCGCGAAGACCCGGTTGCAGATCCGGGCGAGCTGGACGTCCGCGGGGTCGGGGCCGTCGGAGAAGTCGGGGTAGCGGTAGCCGAGCTCCTGGGTCAGGTCGAACTCGAGCCGAGCGGCGAGCTCGGCGGTGCGGGCGACGGCGTCTGGGTCGAGCCGCTCGGCCATCGCCCCGGGCGGCAGAAGGACGCTCTCGCGGTTGCCGCGGCGCTCGCGCTCGCACCCGTCGAGGGAGGTCCGATTCTTGATCGCGACGAGGACGTCCTGGAGCGCGAGCCGACGCGGGTCGTGCGCGTGGACGTCGCCGGTCGCGACCGTGCGGACGCCGAGCGAGCCGGCGAGGTCGCGGAGCGCCGCGTTCCGGCGGGCGTCGCCGCGCTCGTAGGGCCGCTGGAGCTCGACGAAAAAGCTGTCGCGGCCGAACGCGGCGGCGAGCCGGGCGGCGCCCGCCGGATCGTGGACCGCGAGGCCGTGGCGTGCGCAGCCGGAGAGGCAGACGAGGCCCTCCGAGAGCTCGGCGAGGAGCTCGGGGTCGAGCGCCGCGGGCAGAAGCTCCGTCTCGCGTCCCGGCAGCCGCGTCCCCGCGTGGGCGGCGGTCAGGAGCCGGCAGAGGTTCGCGTACCCGCGCTGCGTCTCGACGAGGAGCGTGACATGCGTCCCGCCGGCGAGCGTCACCTCCGCGCCCGTGATCGGCCGGACGCCGAAGTCCTTCGCCGCGTGCGCGAACTCGAGCGAGCCGTAGACGCCGTCGTGATCGGTGAGCGCGAGCGCCTCATAGCCGAGCTCGGCCGCCCGCGCCGCGAGCTCCTCGGGCTGCGACGCCCCGTCGAGGAACGAGTAGGCGGAATGCGCGTGCAGCTCGACGTACAAAGGGAACAGGTGTTCTATACGAACACCTGTTCCCCCGTCAACGTCCGGATCGAGGAGCGACGCCCGCAGGCTGCTGGCGCGGGCATGATGTGCTGATGACCTCCTACGAAGAGATCGTCGACGATCTGTGCGCCCGGGACGACGAGGTCGAGACCGGAAAGATGTTCGGGATGCCCGTCTTCAAGCGGAATGGGAAGGCCGCGGGCGGTTTCTGGGAGGAGCACATGGTCTTCAAGCTCCCGGACCCGGACCAGCGTGAGGCGGCGCTCGCGATCGCGGGAGCGCACCTGTTCGACCCGATGGGCGGGCGGCCGATGAAGGAGTGGGTGGTCGTGCCGAAGGAGCAGTCGTCTCACTGGCGTGGGCTGGCCGAGCAGGCCCTCACGCGCGCTGGTTGAACCACCCCCCGTCCTCCCCGTCGTGGAAGACGACCGCGTTCTCGCCGCTTTCGAGCACGACGTCGAAGTAGCGCCGGTCGACCGGCTCCTCGGTCCACCAGCGGTCGACGACGCGCCACTCCTCGCGGAGGACGGCGACGCCCTGGCGGTTGACCCTGCGCGGCGTCCCGTCGGCGTGCGCCTCGACGAGCGCGGGCCGAGGAGCGTTCAGTCGTCGCGCGGAACGAGCAGCGCGCGCGTTTCCGGGATGCGCGACCATGGCGTGACCTCGACGACCGTCGACACTGCGCCCACGCCCACGCTCGCGCGCACCTGGCGGAGGCCTTCCCTGAGCCTGACCTGGAGCTCGCCGCCCTCGGGCCGGACGAGCTCGAGCTGCTGGCCCGTCGACTCCGTGAGCTCGGCGAGCTCGATCCGGAGCGCCCGAACCGGACCCGGCAGCTCGGCGAGCTTCGGGCCGAGCGCCATCCTGATCCGCGCCGGCTCCGCGGTCGGCTCGCGCAGCGTCGCCGAGCGGCGCCAGGAAGCTCCCCCGACAAGCCGCGCCGTCAGGACGAGCCGCCGCGGCGGCCGCCCCGCGCGCTCGGGGCGCGCGAGGACACGGTCGACGACGACGCCGAGCCCGCGCCGGAGCGTCAGCTCGTTGCCGACCGCCTCGGGGAACTCGAGCGTCTCCGCGATCGCCTCGACGGGCTGCCGCGGCTCGACCCGGTCTGCCCCTCCGAGGCCCGTGGCCTCGTCCCCTCTCGCCAGGCTCCAGGCGCGCCGGCCGTCCGGCCCCAGTCGTTCGGCGACGGCGCCACCCGGGAGCCCGGCAAGCTGTCCGACCTTGCGTACGCCGAGCTCCTCGAGCTCCTCGTAGCGCTCCCGCTCGAGCGGGAGCAGCGTGAGCGGCAACGGCGCCAGGAAGTCGCGCGTCGCCTTGTCGGAGACGATCAATGCCTGCCCGGGCCGCGCGACGCTCGCAGCCGCGAGGGCTGCGAACCGGCGCTCCGCAGCGCCCGCGCGGGCCTCCCAGGCAGTTCCGACGGCGGCGAGCGCGCGCTTGAGCGCCGGCTGCAGGCCGCCGTACAACCTCTCGACGCCGGAGGTCTCGAAGTAGACCGAGCCCGGCTCGATCGGCTCGACCGCGAAGCCCGAGTCCTCGAGCCGGCGCAGGATCTCCTCCCAACTCTGCTCGGCCCCGGCCGGATCGGCCTCGACGAGCGTCAGCTCGGGACACGTAGCGAGCGCCTCCCCGAGCCGCATCCCCGGCCGGATGCCCGCCGCCTCGGCCGCGGCCGTCACGAGCCCGAGGAGGGGCTCCGACCCGGCCTCCGGGGCGAGCGCCGCGGGCTCGAGCGCCAGCCGAGGCCGGGCCCGAAGCGCGGAGCGCAACTCGAAACCCGGGATGGCGATGCAGGCGATCATGGGAACGTATGTTCTA
>DAISLG010000164.1:0-5120 GCA_036820565.1 Gaiellaceae bacterium
GGATACGCGATCACCTCGGGGATCAGGAACGACGTGTACGAGAGCGCGGGGATCGAAACCGCGCCGGCGGCGACGAACACGGCTGCGGGCTTCCGGACGAGCATCCGCGCGAGGAAGTAGGCCGGGAAGGCGGTCGCGGTCATCGCGACGACGTTGATCAGCTTCGCGAGCTGGTACGAGCTCTGGGTGTCGCGGATCGCCCAGGCCGGCGCGATCAGGACGGCGTAGAGCGACTTGCCGATCAGGGAGATCGGCTCGCCCCGGCGCGCGGCGTGACCGGTCGCCTCGAAGGCGCGGGAGAGCTGGGTCCATTCGAGCTCGTCGGCGAAGAGCCAGGGCGTTCCGTGCGCGTAGGCCTCGATCGCGTAGAGCGCCGACAGCCAGACGAAGACCATCGCGAGCGGGAGCGCGGCCAGGAGCCGTTCCGGCCAGGTGCGGCTCACCGGCGCTCGCGTGCGGGCGCCGGCTTCGATCTCGGTCTCCGTCATTCGACGGCGGAGCCGAGGATGACGCGTGGATCGAGGTCGACGTCGCGGCGCACGAAGCGGCACGTCACCTCGGCCTCCGCACAGGCGCGGACGACGGCGTCGAGGCGCTCGCGGGGCGCGTTCGGGATCGTCACCAGCACGACGTCCGGGCTCGTCCGCCCGATCACGCTCGCGACCTCGGTCAGGCCGCCGAGGACGGCGACACCGTGGACCCGCCGCCTGCGCAACGCGGGGTTGTCGTCGACGAAGCCGACCACGCGGTCGCCGGGAGTCTCGCGCAGCTCGCGCATCAGGCTGCGCCCGCCCCGGCCGGCGCCGACGATCAGCGCGCGCCTGCCGTCGCGCTCGCGCAGCGAGGCGAGCCCGTGCATCAAGGCGCGCTCGGCGAACCTCGACGCGCCCACGAGCACGGTGCAGAGCAGCGCGTCGATCACGAAGATGCTGCGCGAGAAGTCGCCCCACTCCCGCGTCAGCCCGATGAAGCCGAGCGTCACGACCTCGCTGATCCCGACCGCGAGCCCGATCCGGACGGCGTCGCGCGCGCCGGCGTAGCGCCAGACGCTGCGGTAGAGGCCGAACGGGATGAACGCGAGGTAGCGCGCCGCGATCAGCACCGGCAGCGTCACGGTGAAGAGGTGCCGCTGGTTGATCGTGCCCTCGCCGGTGAAGCGGAGCGCGTACGCGGCACCGAACGCGGCCGTGACGAGCGCGAAGTCGACCACGACCTCGACCAGCCGCCGCCAGTGGACGCCGAACGTGTGGAAGAGCCCGGGCGTCCCCTCGACGGAGGGCCGGCGCTCGATGTCGGCGAGGAAGCTCGCGAACTGGACGAGCAGGACGAAGGTCAGCAGCACGCCGACGAGCGTGATCCGAACGTCGTCGAGGACGTTGTAGGCGAGGCTCGTGACCCCGAGCATGGCCGCGACGAGCCCGAGCAGCGCGACCGCCTTCTTCTCCGACAGGCCGTGGTAGACCAGCCGGTGCGAGGTGTGGTCGCGCCCGCCCTGGTAGACCGGGCGTCCCTCGAGCAGCCGGACGACCGTGACGAGGCCGGTGTCGAGGATCGGGACGGCGAGCACGAGGATGGGCAGGATCAGCGTCGCCACCGTCGTCCCGGCGACCTTCCAGCTCGACGCGAGCCCGAGCGAGGCGAGCGCGAAGCCGAGTACCTGGCTGCCCGAGTCGCCCATGAACACGGCCGCCGGCTTGCCGCGGCGCAGGTTGAACGGGATGAAGCCGGCGCAGGCGAGCCCGATCGCAAGCGCCAGCACGAGCTCCTGGTGGCTCGGGTGGACGGTGACCGCGTCGATCGCGAAGAAGCCGGCCGCGATCGCCGCGAGCGTCGACGCGAGGCCGTCCATGTTGTCGAGCAGGTTGAAGGCGTTGGTCATCCCGACGAGCCAGACGAGCGCGATCGCGGTGGCGACGATCGGGTTGTGGACGATCTGGACGCTGGTCCCGGTGACGAGCACGACCGTGGCCGCGCCGAACTGCGCCGCGAGCTTCGCGACCGGGTTGAGGTGCACGATGTCGTCGAGGAGGCCCGCCGCGAAGAGGATCGAGCAGCCGCCGACGACGCCGAGCAGCTGCTTGCCCGGCTCGACCGCGCCGATCGCGAGCGCCGCACCGACCCCGGCGACGAAGCCGAGGTAGATCCCGACCCCGCCGAAGATCGGCGTCGCCTCCGCGTGCCAGCGGTCGCCGCTCGGGGCCGCGACCAGGCGGCGCGCGAGGTCCGAGCGGAGCAGCGTCCAGATGACGAGCGCAGCCGCTGGAAACGCGACGAGAGCGGCGACCGGGCTCATTGGCACCGAGCGTATCTCGCCGCTGTTAATGCGATGTTTGGAACGATCGTGGCCCCTACACTAGTGGGCGCCCGTGATGGTCTACGCCGATCTCTACCGCTATCGCGAGCTGTTCGCGAATCTCCTCCGCCGCGACGTGCAGGCGAAGTACAAGGGCTCGGCGCTCGGCCTCGTCTGGTCGCTCGCGAACCCGCTCGCGCTGATGGGCGTCTACCTGCTCGTCTTCACGCTGCTCGGCGGCCACAAGGCGTCCTACTACCCGCTCTACCTGCTCGCCGGGCTCGCCTGCTGGATCTTCTTCTCGACGTCGCTCCAGACGGCTGCACGCTCGATGCTCGACAGCGCGGAGCTGATCCGCAAGATCCGCTTCCCGCGCCAGCTCGTCGCCTTCTCGGTCGTCGCCGCGCAGCTCGTCACGTTCGCGGTGATGCTCGGCATCCTCGTCGTCGTCGACTTCGTGTGGATTCCGCGCACGCGCGACACCGTGCTGCTCGCGATCCCGCTCGCCGCGCTGTTCGTAGCGTTCACGGTCGGCTTCGGCCTGCTCGTCGCGTCGGCGAACGTCGTCTACCGCGACGTCGAGCACCTGCTCACCGCGGGCCTCCTCCCGTGGTTTTTCCTGACCCCGATCCTGTGGCGCTTCGAGGACCTGCCCGCGTCCGTGCGCGCGCACGGGAAGCTGCTCGACCTGCTGCGCTGGGGCAACCCGGTCGCGCCGGGGATCTCCGCGATCCGCGACGCGCTCTGGCTCGGGCGCGTGCCGCGCGCGGCCGACGTGATCTACCTCGCAGTGTCCGCCGCGGTCGCGCTCGCGCTCGGCGCGCTCGTCTTCAGCCGCGTGGACGATCGGATCGCAGTCGAGCTGTGATCCGGCCGTCGTAGAGCCAGGGCTCGCGCCGGAACGGAAGCCCGTCCGGAGGATCGAGTGCGGGCAGGCCGTCGATGTCGGCGGCCCAGCGCGGCTCGATCTCCTTCACGACCGACGGGCAGATGAGCGGGTGCGCGAACGTGGGTACGCGGCCGGGGCCGGGCGCCCATCGGGCTAGGGTGCGGCGGTCGCGGCGGCTCTCCGCCTCGATCGACCCGGCGACGATCGCGTAGCCCTCCTGGTGGGCGTCGAGGATCCGGCGCGACCAGTCCGGCGCGGGCTCGACCCCGGCCGCGAGGTACGCGACCGCCTCAGCGGCGTCCTCGGCGACGACCGGCTCCTCCTGCTCGCCCGCGTCGCCGCCGCGCACGGCCAGCCTGCGCGCGATCCGCGGCGCCACCTCGACGTTCCGCTCGAGCACCTCGTTTCCGAGCTCGGCGAACCAGGCGCGACCCTCGGCCACGACGTCGATCGCGAACCGGTAGGGGCCGGGCGGCACCGGCGCGCGCACGTCGAGCGACGCCGTCAGCCGCTCGCCCGGGGAGACCGCGTCCTCGAACGCCGTGCGGATCCCGTCCCAGACGAGCGCGTTGCCGCGGTCGTCGAGCCAGTGGTACGAGAGGAAGATCCCGCCCTCGCGGCGTGACCGCCACGGCGCCCGCCCCGTGTTCTCGAGCTGCACGCGCACGCGCGCGAGCGAGCCGGCGCGGAGCTCGCCGAGCTCGGCCTCGCCCCATGCGACACCCAGAGGACCGCCTGCCATCGTCGGGCTAGTCTAGAAAGATGGCTGCCCCGCTCCTCGTCCGTGCCGCCCGCCGGGAGCCCGTCGAGCGCACGCCGGTCTGGTTCATGCGGCAGGCGGGCCGCTCGCTGCCCGAGTACCGGGAGCTCCGCAAGAGCCACGGCCTCTTCGAGATCGTGCGCCAGCCGGAGCTGTGCGCCGAGGTGACGCTCCAGCCCGTGCGCCGTCACGACGTCGACGCGGCCGTGATGTTCGCGGACATCATGTTCCCGGTGATGGGCATGGGCATCGACGTCCAGCTCGTCGACAACGTCGGCCCCGTGGTCGCGAACACGATCGAGACGCTCGCCGACGTCGAGCGCCTCGTCGTCCCCGACCCCGAGGAGTCCGTGCCGGAGATCCTCGAGGCGGTCCGCCTCGTCCGTGCGGCGCTCCGGCCCGACCAGGCCGTCGTCGGCTTCTGCGGCGGCCCGTTCACGGTGGCCGGCTACCTGATCGAGGGGAAGCCGAGCCGGGAGTTCGCGAAGGTGAAGGCGATGATGTACGGCGAGCCGGCGACGTGGCACGCGCTGATGGAGAAGCTGACCGACTGCTTCGCGCGCTACGTGGGGGCGAAGGTGCGCGCCGGCGCCGACGCGGTTCAGCTCTTCGACTCGTGGGTCGGCGCGCTCTCGCCTGCGGACTACGCCGAGTTCGTCGCTCCCTACTCGGCCCGGATCCTCGAGTCGGTCGAGGCTCCGACGATCCACTTCGGCACCGGCACCGCGACGCTGCTCGGCGCGATGGCCGAGGCCGGCGGCGACGTGATCGGGCTCGACTGGCGCATTCCGCTCGACCGGGGCTGGGCCGAGGTCGGCCACGACCACGGCGTCCAGGGGAACCTCGAGCCGCACGTCCTGCTCGGGCCGTGGGAGCGCGTCGAGCGTGCGACCGAGGCTATCCTCGAAGCGGCCGGGGGGCGGCCCGGCCACATCTTCAACCTCGGCCACGGCGTCATGCCCGCGACCGATCCCGCCGTGCTCGGCCGCCTCGTCCAGTTCGTCCACGAGCGAACCGCCGCCGGCGTTCCCGCCTGAGGACGTCGTTGCACTCTCGACACGCTCCCGGCACAGACACGTTTCGGGTTCCCCGGTACCGTTCCTCGCAGGGGGGCCTTCGCCCCCTTGGGGGCACGTGGGGCGACCGACGTGGCCGATCGGGCGTGGCCCGATGAGCGG
>DAISLG010000165.1:0-5111 GCA_036820565.1 Gaiellaceae bacterium
CTAGGCGGCGAGGTCGTCGAGGTCGCCGGAGCGGTCGAGCCGCCAGAGCTCGGTGTAACCGCCGATCGGCTGGTCGTCGATCAGGATCTGCGGCACGGTCCAGCCGCCGGTCAGCTCCTGGAGCTTGCGCCGGAAGTCGGGGTCGCCGTCGATGTTGATCTCCTCGTAGGCGAGCCCCTTGCCGTCGAGCAGCGTCTTGGCGCGGACGCAGTAGCCGCACCAGTTCGTCGTATACATCTGAATCCGGGCCATTGCGTGTTCAAACGACGATAGCGGTTGGCCATTCCCGACAGGTGCCGGGACTACACTCACCGCGAGTGGCGCGACGCACCTACAAGACGGAAGCGGTCGTGCTGCGATCGTTCCGGTTCGGCGAGGCCGACCGCGTGCTGCACCTCTACACGAGCGAGCGCGGGCGCATCGGCGCGGTTGCCAAGGGCGTCAGGAAGACGAAGTCCCGGTACGGGGCGCGGCTCGAGCCGCTCAGCCATGTCGAGATCATGCTCCACCAGGGCGGCGGCGAGCTCCAGACCGTCACCGGCGTCGATCTGATCCACTCGCACCATGCCGCGCGCGAGGAGCCGTACCGGCTCGCCGTCGGCCTCGTCGGGCTCGAGGCGATGCTCCGGCTCTTCACCGAGCAGGAGGCGAATGAGCGCGCCTTCGGCGCCCTGACGCGCTACCTCGACCTGCTGGATGATGCGCCGAGCCTCGCCCCGGCCCGGCCCGCGCTCGACCCGCTCGCCCTCTCGTTCCAGCTGAAGCTCCTGTGGCTCTCGGGCTACCTGCCGCACCTCGGCAGCTGCGCCGAGTGCGGGGCGGAGGGGCCGCTCGTGGGCTTCTCGCCGAAGGAGGGGGGAGCCGTGTGCCGGCTCCACGCGGTCGGCTCGATCGCGCTCTCACCCGACGGCGTGGCCGGGATGGACGCGCTGCTCCGGAGCCCGCTCGCCGACGCCTACGGCTCCGGGCTCTCCGACAGCGCCCGCCGCGACGCGCTCGGGGTGATCACCTCGTCGTACGAGTACCACGGCGGCTTCCGCCTGCGCACGCTCTCCGCGTGAGGCGCACGCTGGCGAACGGCGTCGAGCTCGACGACGATCCCGGGCGCGTCGACGTCGACGCCGTCCATCGCTACCTGTCGGAGGAGTCGTACTGGGCGAAGGGCCGCTCCCGCGACGAGGTCGCCCGGCTCGTCCGGGAGGCGCAGCGCGTCGTCGGCGCCTACCGCGACGGCCGCCAGGTCGGATTCTGCCGCGCGTTCACCGACGGGACGTCGATCGCGTACCTCGCCGACGTCTACGTCCTGCTCGAGTGCCGCGGCGAGGGAATCGGCGCCGAGCTCGTCCGTGAGGCGATCGAGCGCGGGCCCTACGCGGGCCGCAAGTGGCTCCTGCACACCCAGGACGCGCACGGCCTCTACGAGACGTTCGGCTTCGTCCGTCGCGGCCCGAAGCTGATGGAGCGGGAGCTAGGGTCGTAGCCGCTCGACGAGGTAGGCGAGGCTGAGCGGATAGCGCCACCCGAGGCCGTGGTGCGTCCCGTCGAAGAGCTCGAACCGGACGTCCGTGACGCCGATCGCGGCGAGCGCGTCGCGGAACGCGGTCGCCCCGAGGTCGAGGTAGTACTCGTCCCGCCTGCCCGCGTCGATCCAGATCGCGTTCAGGCCGCGCAGCGCGTCGGCGTGCGCGGGCGCCATCCTGACGGGGTCCCACTCGAGCCAGCGCTCCCAGACCTCGGAGACGACGGCGCCGGTCGCCACGTCGAACGGCAGCTCGCCGCCGGAGTAGCACGCGGCCATGCAGTACGTGTTCACGAGCACCGGGTCGTGCTCGTTCGCGAGCACCGGCCTGCCGGAGCGGAAGTCGTTCCAGAAGCGCTCGAACGAGCCGCCGAAGTCGTCGCGGAGCGCCCGGGCGGCCGGCGCGAACTCGAGCCCGTAGCAGACCTCGAAGAGCGCGTCGCCGGCGTGCGTCGCGAGCCCGCCGAAGAGGTCGGGACGAAGCATCGGCGTGACCATCGCGCCGTAGCCGCCCGACGACTTCCCCTGGATCCCCCGGTGCGCGGCCGCGTCGAGCGTGCGGTGCTCCGCGTCGACCCAGGGGACGATCTCGTCGCAGAGATACGTGTGGTAGCGCCCGACCGCGGGCGAGTCGAGGTACTGCGAGCCGCCGAGTGCGGTGAACGCGTCCACGAGCACGACGATCGCCTCCGTGCCGGCCTCGACGATCGCGTCCGGGTAGCTCGTCGTCCACGGCTCCGAGTTGAACCACGCGCGCGCCTCGCCCGTCATCCCCTGGATCACGTAGACCGACGGGTAGCGCCGGTCGCTCTCCTCGTAGCCCGGAGGCGTGTAGACGAAGAGCGGGCGCACGTGCGGATCGCCGAGCGGATTGCCCTCGAGCGCGTGGCTCTCGAAGGCGGTCTCGTGCCAGCGGCCGCGAGTAGGATCAGCGCCCATGGCCGCCCGAACCTACCAGCAGATGATCCGCGACCTCGAGGGGTACTGGTCGGACTACGGCTGCGTCCTGATGCACCCGTACCACACCGAGGTGGGGGCCGGAACCTTCAATCCGGCGACGTTCCTGCGGGCGCTCGGGCCGAAGCCGTGGAAGACGTTCTACGTCGAGCCGTCGATCCGGCCGAGCGACGGGCGCTACGGCGAGAATCCCTTTCGCTTCCAGCAGTTCCTCCAGGGCCAGGTGCTGCTCAAGCCCTCTCCCGAGAACGTGCTCGACCTCTACCTCGCCTCGCTCGAGGCGATCGGGATCGACCTGCGCCGCCACGACCTGCGCCTCGTCGAGGACGACTGGGAGGGCCCGACACTCGGCGCGTGGGGTCTCGGCTGGGAGATCTGGCTCGACGGCACCGAGGTGACGCAGTTCACGTACTTCCAGCAGGTCGGCGGCCTCGAGCTCGACCTGATTCCCGCGGAGATCACGTACGGGCTCGACCGGCTCGCGATGTTCGTGCAGGGGAAGACGAGCGTCCAGGAGCTGGAGTGGGCGCCGGGGGTGACCTGGGCCGACGTCTACCTCGAGAACGAGCGCCAGTTCTCGGCCTACAACTTCGAGCACGCGCCCGTCGACGTGCTGATGCGCCGGTTCTCCGAGCACGAGCAGGAGTGCGCCGACCTCGTCGACCTCGGGCTCGTGCTGCCCGCGTACGACCAGGTGCTGAAGTGCTCGCACGCGTTCAACCTGCTCGACGCGCGCGGCGCGATCTCCGTGACCGAGCGGGCCGCCTACATCGGCCGCGTCCGCAACCTCTCGCGCCGGATCGCGCAGGCCTACGTGGAGACGGATGCCGACGCTGCTGCTTGAGATCGGCTGCGAGGAGATCCCGGCGTCGGCGTGCCGCGAGGCCGAGCGGCAGCTCCCGGATCTCTGCGAGGAGCATCTCGGCGCGCGGCCGGCGGCGGTGTACGTCGGGCCGCGCCGCGTCGCCGCGATCGTCGAGGACGTGCCCGAGACGCCGCCCGCGCAGTGGGTGAAGGGGCCGCCCGAGTCGATGCGCGACAGGGCCGCGGCCGGTTTTGCGAAGCGCTACGGCGTCGCGGTCGAGGACCTGGAGCTTCGCGACGGCTTCCTCGGTGTGGAGGTGCCCGGGAAGCCGCTCGACGAGCGGATCGACGAGCTCCTGCGCGGCTTCGCCTTCGCCAAGACGATGCGCTGGGACGCGAGCGGCCTCCGCTTCCCGCGCCCGATCCGCTGGGTGACCGTCAAGCTCGGCGCGGAGACGATCCGCGGCGGGACCTCGTTCGGCCACCGGGTCACGCACGGCGAGGTCGAGATCGCGGACGCGGCCTCGTACGCCGAGACGCTTCGAGCCGCCGACGTCGAGCCCGACGCGGCCGAGCGGCGGCGGCTGATCGTCGAGGCGCTGCCCGAGGGCTGGAGCGACCCGCTCGGGAAGCTGGAGGAGGTCGTCTATCTCGTGGAAAAGCCGACGGTGCTGGAGGGAACATTCGACGAGGGGTTCCTCGAGCTGCCCCCGCGCGTGATCGAGACGGCGATGCAGTCGCACCAGCGCTACTTCCCGCTCGGCGGCAACCGCTTCGCGGTCGTGATCAACGGCGGCGACCCGGAGGTCGCGCTCGCGGGCCACCGGCGCGTGCTGGAGAACCGCCTCGCCGACGCGCGCTTCACCTTCGACCGCGACGTCGAGCACGGGATCGAGGCGCTCGCGGCGCAGCTCGGCTCGATCACGTTCCTCGCCGGCGCCGGCTCGTTCGCCGACAAGACGGAGCGCGTCGCCGCGCTCGTCGAGCGGCTCGGCGGGGACGCCGCCGCGAAGGAGGCCGCACGGCTCGCGAAGGCCGACCAGGCCGCCGAGCTGGTGCGCGAGTTCCCCGACCTCGAGGGCCACATCGGCTCGGTCTACGCGCGCCGCGCCGGGCAGCCGGACGCGGTCGCCGCCGCGATCGAGGAGCAGTACCTCCCGGACAGCGCCGGCGGCCCGCTACCCCTGACCGAGGCCGGACGCGTGCTCGCCGCCGCCGACAAGATCGACAACCTCGTGACCGCCTTCGGGCTCGGCAAGAAGCCGACCGGCTCACGCGACCCGTATGGCCTCCGCCGCGCGGCGATCGGGCTCTGCCGCCTCGCGACCGAGGGCGGCCTGGCGATCCCGCTCGAGCTGCTGGGGGAAGCCGCCGACTTCGTCGAAGAGCGGTTCGAGGGACTGCTCGCGCTCCCGGTCGAGTACGTGCGCGCGGCCCGCGCCTCGGGCGCGCGCGAGCTGGGCGAGGTCGCCCGCCTCGCCGAGGGCCTCTACGCGGCGCGCGAGACACCCGAGTTCGACGCCGTCTACACGGCCTATGAGCGCGCGAGCCGGCTCGCCGGCAAGGCGGAGGAGGAGGCAGCCCCGTCTCTCGATCCCGCGCTGCTCGCCGACGACGCGGAGCAGGTGCTCGCGGCGAAGCTCGGCGAGACGAGCCTGCGCCCGACGGCCGGCGACCTGAATGCCGCCGCCGAGCTCGCGCCGCTCGTCGAGCGCTTCTTCGAGGAGACGCTGGTGATGGCGGAAGACTCGAAGGTGCGGGCGAACCGGCTGCGGCTGCTCCTCGACGTCCGGGACACGCTCCTGGTCCTCGGCGACTTCTCGCAGATCCC
>DAISLG010000166.1:0-5101 GCA_036820565.1 Gaiellaceae bacterium
CGATCACGCTCCAGAACTACTTCCGCCTCTACGAGAAGCTCGCCGGGATGACCGGCACGGCGAAGACCGAGGAGAAGGAGTTCGTCGAGATCTACAACCTGAGCGTCGTCCCGATCCCGACGAACGTCGCGGTCGCCCGCCTCGACAGGAACGACTACATCTACAAGACGAAGGACGCGAAGTTCCAGGCCGTCCTCGCCGACATCGTCGAGCGCCGGCAGAAGGGGCAGCCCGTCCTCGTCGGCACGATCGCGGTCGAGACGTCGGAGTACCTCTCGCAGCTCTTGACCCGGAACGGCGTCGAGCACACCGTCCTGAACGCGAAGGAGCACGAGCGCGAGTCGGAGATCATCAAGGACGCGGGCCAGCGCGGCGCGGTCACGATCGCGACCAACATGGCCGGTCGCGGCGTCGACATCAAGCTCGGCGACGGCGTGGTCGAGCTCGGCGGGCTCTACGTGCTTGCGACCGAGCGCCACGAGGCGCGCCGGATCGACAACCAGCTTCGCGGCCGCTCGGGCCGCCAGGGCGACCCCGGGGAGACGCGCTTCTACCTCTCGGCGCAGGACGACCTCGTGCGCCTGTTCGCGGGTGACCGGATCTACAACATCATCGAGCGCTTCAAGCTCCCGGACGACCAGCCGATGGAGGCGAAGATCCTCTCGCGCCAGATCGAGGGCGCGCAGAAGAAGGTCGAGGAGCAGAACTTCGTCGCGCGCAAGAACGTCCTCAAGTACGACGACGTGATGAACACGCAGCGGATGGTCATCTACGAGCAGCGGCGCAAGGTGCTCGAGGGCGAGGATCTCTCGCAGGACGTCTTCGAGTGGATCGACGAGGTGATCGAGCGGATCGTGCTCGAGTACACGGCCGGCGAGTACGTCGAGGAATGGGATCTCGACGGGCTCGTCACGCAGATGCGGTCGCTCTACGAGACCGAGATCACCGTCGAGGAGCTCCGCGAGGAGGTCGCGCTCGACCGCGAGGGCCTGATCGAGGAGTTCGCGGACGACGCGCGCGACGAGTACAAGGCCAAGGAGGCAGAGTACGACGAGCTCCAGCCGGGCCTGATGCGCGACCTCGAGCGCTACATCATCCTCCAGGTCGTCGACCAGCGCTGGCGCGAGCACCTCGAGAACATGGACTACCTGCGCGAGGGGGTGCACCTCCGGGCGATGGCCCAGAAGGACCCGCTCGTCGAGTACCGAGGCGAGGGCCATGCGATGTTCGAGGAGCTCGGCCGCGCGATCCGCGAGGAGGTGCTCGTCCTGCTCTTCCACGCCGAGGTCGAGCCGGGCGGGGCGGAGCAGCTCCAGGCCGAGCAGCAGGCGACGAACGGCAACCTCGCGTACGAGCACGAGTCGCTCGCCGGCGCCGAGGCGATCGCGGCGTCGCTCGGCGGCGGCACCGCGACGGCGGCGGTCGCGGGCGGCGGCTCGGTCGCGACCCGCCAGGTGGTCAAGTCGGAGCACGACGACATCGGCCGCAACGACCCCTGCTGGTGCGGCAGCGGCAAGAAGTTCAAGAAGTGCCACGGCGCTTGAGGCGCCGCACTTCTCGCTAGCGCGGCAGCTCGAGCACGAACGCGTGCGGCGAGCCGTTCTCGGCGGCGCGATAGACGAGCGTCCCGCCGTGAGCCTCGGCGATCCGCTTCGCGATCGCGAGGCCGAGGCCGCTCGAGTCGCTACGCTCGCTCCAGCGCGCGAACGGGACGAACAGGTGCTCGACGTGGCTGGGCGGGACGCCCGGGCCCTCGTCGCTGACGGCGACGCGCAGGGAGCGCTCGTCGTGCTCGGCCGTGACGGTGACCGCGCCGCCGCCGTGGTGGAAGGCGTTCATGATCAGGTTCGAGAGCACTTGGAGCATCCGGTGCGGATCGACGTCGGCGACGACGTCGTCGGTGAGCGGCGTGCGCAGCTCGCGGCCCGTGGGCACCTCGATACTCGCGGCCGCCCGTCCGATCAGCGACGAGAGCTGCACCGGCTCCCGCTGCATCCTCAGCTCGCCGCGGTCGAGGCGCGCGAGGTCGAGCAGGTCGTCGACGAGCAGCGAGAGGCGTTGCGCCTCCTGCCGCGCGATCCGGATGAACCGCTTCCGCTCGCCGGGGTCGAGCTCGACGTCGTCGCGCTCGAGCGTCCGCAGGAAGCCGATCGTCGAGGTGAGCGGCGTCCGCAGCTCGTGGGAGACGTTCGCGATCAGCCGCTCGCGCAGCTCGAACGCCTCCGCCTGGGCGAGGGCGGCGCCGATCTGAGGCGCAACGCGGCGGATCACGGCCTCCGCGGCGCCGGTCCACGGCCGCTGGGTGTCGTCGTGGATCCCGAGCACCGCGACGATCTCGCCCTGCCAGTAGATCGGCTCGGCGATCAGCGCGTGGATGCCGATCGCCACCATGTGCTCGAGCAGCTCGGGGTCGGTCTCGGCCTCCGCGCGGCTCCGGATCACGAGCGGCTCGCCGGATCCGAGCACCCGCGCGATCGGGACCGGCAGCTCTTGCGGCCCGAGCTCGGGCACCCCTTCGCGCTCCCAGTGGTAGACGGGAGAGCCGCTCTCGACCCGGCGCAGAAGCGCGCGCGTCGCCTCGCACGCCTCGCCGACCGCGCGCACCGCCGTCTCGAGCGTCGTCTCCGTCTGGAGCGAGTGCCGGAGCCGCTCGGAGACGTCGAGGGCGGCCACCTCGATCGCGCGCGACCTGGCGAGCGCGATCTGAGCGCGCCGGACCTCCCCGGAGAGCGCGGCGAGGATCGCGCCGGTCACGCCGAGGACGAGCAGGTCACTCGCGATCGTGACCGCGTCGGCGCCGATCGCCCGCCCGACGACGACTCCGGCGACGCCGCCGGTGACGGTGAAGAAGGCGGTCTCGAGCGGTCCGAAGAGCAGCGCCGCGAACGCGATCGGCGCGAAGTACGCGACGACGAGCAGGTTGGGGTCGTCGAGCGCGCCCGTGAGCAGGGCGATCATCACGATGTCCACCGTGAGGACGACCCGGAGCACGTGGGCGGTTGCGAACTGCCGGAGCGCCAGGAGGGAGAGGCCCGAGACCGGAAGGCCCGCCACGAGCAGGATCAGGAGCACGTCGCCCAGGTGCCGCCCGGGCTGGAGCAGCTGGACGGTCCCGAACACGGCAAGCGAAGCCACGACGGCGCCGGGCCGTCCGAAGCGCAGGAACTGCCGCTGTTGGGCCGCGTTTCCCCCCAAAGCCAGCCGGAAGATAACATCGCGAGCCATGGCGGAAACGGGTCTTACGCTGGATCAGCAGCTCGAGGAGTTGAGGACGCAGCTTGCCTGGGTCCGTGATTACCTTTGACCCCGATTCGCTGGAGCAGCGGCTCGCAGAGCTAGAGAAGGAGATGGGGGAGCCCGGCTTCTGGGACGACCAGGAGCGTGCGGCGCGCACCTCGACCGAGCACGCGCGTGTCTCGCGCCGGCTCGAGCGCTACCGGAAGCTCCAGGGCGAGTACGAGGACGCGGCCGAACTGCTCGGGATGGACGGCGAGATGGCCGGCGAGATCGAAGCGTCGATCGTCCCGTTGCGGCGCGAGCTCGCTCGGCTCCAGGAGGACGCGCTCTTCAACGGCGAGTACGACGGCGGCGACGCGGTCGTGACGATCCACTCCGGCACGGGCGGGACCGACTCCCAGGACTGGACGGAGATGCTGCTGCGCATGTACCTCCGCTGGGCCGCCGACCGCGGCTTCCAGACCGATCTGCTCGAGGCGAGCCCCGGCGAGGAGGCCGGCCTCAAGTCCGCGACGTTCTCGGTCAAGGGCGAGAACGCCTACGGCGTCCTGAAGGCGGAGCGGGGCGTGCACCGGCTCGTCCGCCAGTCGCCGTTCGACCAGGCGCACCGGCGCCACACCTCCTTCGCGACGGTGATCGTGAGCCCGCTGATCCCCGAGGACGTCGACGTCGAGATCGACGACGCCGACCTGCGGATCGACACCTACCGCGCCTCGGGCGCCGGCGGCCAGCACGTCAACAAGACCGACTCCGCCGTGCGGATCACCCACCTGCCGAGCGGGATCGTCGTCCAGTGCCAGAACGAGCGCTCGCAGACCTCGAACAAGCAGACGGCGATGCGGATGCTGAAGTCGCGCCTCGTCGAGCAGGCGGAGGAGGAGCGCGAGGCCGAGCTCGCGAAGGAGCGCGGCGCGGCGCAGGACATCGGCTTCGGAAGCCAAATTCGGAGCTATGTCCTCCACCCGTACCAGCTCGTCAAGGACCATCGCACGGGTCACGAGGCCGGAAACGCGCAGGGCGTGCTCGACGGGCACCTCGACAGCTTCATCCACGCCTACCTGCTCGCGAAGGCCGCGGGGCAGGTTGTCTGACATGAGGCTCAGCTACACTTTGTGCTCGTTTCCCCAGACCGGAGCGGCCGAGGCGCCGCCCTCCACTCGAACCCGGTGCAGGACATCTCACTGACCCAGACCTCCCCTCTAGAAGAGACGCTCGAGTCCGCCGCCAGCGCGGGTTCGATGATCGTCTTCCAGTCCGTCACGAAGGTCTACGACCCCGACGTGGTGGCGATGCGGGACGTCACGTTCCACATCGACAAGGGCGAGTTCGTCTTCGTCGTGGGCGCGTCGGGCTCGGGCAAGTCGACGCTGATCCGCCTGCTGCTGAAGGAGCTCGAGCCGACCGAGGGCAAGATCATCGTCGGCGGCCGCGACCTGACCCGCCTGAAGCGCTCGAGCGTGCCGCTGCTGCGGCGCAACATCGGCTGCGTCTTCCAGGACTTCAAGCTCCTGCCGAACCGCACGGCCGCCGAGAACGTCGCCTACGCGCTCAAGGTGCAGGGTGAGAGCCGCGGCTCGATCCGCCGCAAGGTGCCCGAGGTGCTCGGTCTGGTCGGCCTCTCGCACAAGATGAACTCGCTTCCCGACGAGCTGTCCGGCGGCGAGCAGCAGCGTGTCTCGATCGCGCGCGCCTTCGTCAACCACCCGCCGCTCCTCGTCTGCGACGAGCCGACCGGGAACCTCGATCCGGACACGTCCGTCGGGATCATGCAGCTGCTCTACCGGATCAACCGCTCCGGCACGACGATCCTGATGGTGACCCACGACCGCGAGATGGTCGACAAGATGCGCAAGCGCGTGATCGC
>DAISLG010000167.1:0-5085 GCA_036820565.1 Gaiellaceae bacterium
ACGATCACCGCGCTCACCGGCGAGGGCGAGATCTCGAACATCGTCGTCCCGAACGGCACGCCCGGCTACACGATCTCGAAGCCGATGGAGAAGCTCGGCTGGCGCGCCTCCGACACCCGCGAGCTCTCCTTCGAGAACTGCGCCGTGCCGGAGGGGAACCTGCTCGGCCCGCGCGGCAAGGGCTTCCACCAGTTCATGGAGATCCTCGACGGCGGCCGCATCTCGATCGCCGCGATGGGCCTCGGCCTCGCGCAGGGCGCGTACGACCTCGCGTTCGCGTACGCGCAGGAGCGCCGGCAGTTCGGGAAGCCGATCGCCCACTTCCAGGGCGTCTCGTTCAAGCTCGTCGACATGGCCACCGAGATCGAGGCGGGCCGCCACCTCGTCTACAGGGCCGCGTGGCTGAAGGACGAGGGCCGCCCGTTCGCGCGCGAGGCGGCGATGGCGAAGCTCTTCACGGGCGAGCTCTCGCACCGCGCCGCGAACTGGGCGCTCCAGATCCACGGCGGCTACGGCTTCATGGACGAGTACGCGATCTCGCGCCTGTACCGTGACCAGAAGATCCTCGAGATCGGTGAGGGCACGAATGAGGTTCAGCGCATGGTCATCGCTAAGCATCTCGGCCTGTAGCGCGCTCGCTCTGGCGGGGGCGGCCTCGGCCGGTGTCCGCGTGTCGCCGCAACGGGTCGAGCCCGGCGCCGAGGTCGAGCTCGTCGTCTCCGTGTCGAACGACCGCGACCGAGGCAACCTGATGCAGGTCTCCGTCGGCCTGCCGCCGGACTTCCGCCTCGCGAGCGTCCAGGCGCAGCCTGGCTGGGACGCCTCGACACGGCAGTACAACGTCACCTGGGAGGGCGGCCGCATCCCGCCGCACCAGTTCGGCACCTTCGCCCTCCGCGCGACCGCCCCCGACCGGCGCGAGCGCGGCGAGCTGGTCGTGCTCGCGAGCTTCGACACCGGCGCCACGGAGACGAGCCGCGTGCGCGTCCTGATCGACTCCGCCGCGGGCCCGCGCGACGAGGATGCCCGCACGCTCGGCCAGGGCGCCCTCGGGGTGGCGATTGCCGCCGCCCTGCTCGCGCTGGGCGGTGGCGCGCTCGCCGTCTGGCTCTATCTCCGCTCTCCGCCTACGTTCTGAACCGGTGTTAGGGTCCCTCACGTGCTTTTTCGCCAGTTCGTCGACGACGACCTCGGCTGCGCCTCCTATCTGATCGGCGACGAGAGCTCTGGCGAGGCCGTGGTGGTCGACCCCGCCTACGCGATCGAGCAATACGCGGAGCCCGGGGTGCGCATCGTGCGCGTGCTCGAGACGCACACCCACGCCGACCACGTCTCGGGCCACGGCCGTTTCGCGCTCGAGCACGGTGTGCCGGTCGCCGTGCATCCGCTCGCGGAGCCGGAGTTCCCGTTCGAGCCGCTCGCGGACGGCCAGGAGCTCCGCGTCGGGTCGGTCTCGCTGCGCGTGCTGCACACGCCGGGCCACCGCCCCGAGCACTGCTGCTTCGCGGTGGAGGATCTCGTCCTGACCGGCGACTCGCTCTTCGTCGGCGACGCGGCCCGGCCGGATCTCGCCGTCGAGGCGCGCGAGGGCGCCGAGGGCCTCTTCCACTCGCTCCGGCGGCTGACCGATCTGCCCGACGGGGTCGCCGTCTATCCCGGCCATGTCGCCGGGTCGCTCTGCGGCGCCGCGATGAGCTCGAGACCCTCGTCCACGATCGGCGAGGAGCGCCGCGACAACCCGGCGCTCGCGTACACCGACGTGCAGGATTTCGTGAACGCCTCGGCGTCGATCTCGGCCCCGCGGCCGCCGACGCTCGAGCGGGTCGTCGGGCTGAACCGCGGCCCGTTCGTGGGCGCGCCCGAGCCGCTCGGTTCCATCGATCTCTCGGACGGGCTGACCGTGCTCGACGTCCGCCCGCCCGAGGAGTTCGCGGTCGGCCACGTCGAGGGCGCGATCAACGTGCCCGTCTCCGGCTCGTCGTTCGCGACGAGGGCCGGCTTCGTGCTCGACCCGGACGAGCGGATCGCGGTGCACGCGTCGTCGGCGGACGAGGCCGAGCGCGCCGCCCGGGGGCTCCGCGCCGTCGGCTTCCTCGAGCTCGCCGGCCGGCTCGACGCGCCCGCAACTCCCGCGACTCTCACGCCTGTGGCGGTCTCCGAGCTCGAGGCGCTGCTCGCCTCGGACTCGATCCAGCTCGTCGACGTGCGCGAGCTGAACGAGCGCGACACCGGCTACATCGCCGGGAGCAAGCACATCCCCTGGCGCCTGCTGCGCGTGTGCGGCCGCGGCGGACTCGACGAGGCGAAGCCGGTCGTGACGATCTGCGAGTCGGGCGCGCGAGCCGCGATCGCGGCGAGCATCCTCGCCGCCGATGGCCTGGACGCTCGGCCTGTCTTGAACGGCGGCATCCCGGATTGGCAGGGCCGGACGGTCGAGTTCAGGCGCTGCGGCTCGTAGCGAGCAGCTCGTCCGCCTCGGCGACGTAGCGCGTCGCTGCGACCGAGACGAAGAAGTCGCGCGCCCGCCGGAGGTTCTGCTCGCCGCCCGCCCGCAGGCGGACGAGCGCCGCGGGGAAGAAGCCGTCGAGCGAGTCGAGCACGTCCGCAGCCCGCGGGAGGTCGCCCTCGACGGCCGCGATCACCGCCGTCGCCCAAGGGTCCCGCGCCGCCGGCGCGTCGTCGGCTCGGAGCAGCTCCGTCTCGAGGCCGAGCTCGAGGAACAGCAGCGTCCCGTGAGGCCAGAAGAGCTCGTACCCCTGCCAGCCTGTCGACTCGATCACCGGGACGAGCTCGAGCGCCCGGGCGCGCGCCCGCTGCTCCTCGCCGTGGGCAAGATCCAGCGTCGCGGACCACGCGAGCGCCGGAGCGAGAACCTGGAGATCCTTGCTCGAGCGAGCCAGCGGGACCGCCGCGTCGCGATCGGCGAGCGCGCCGTCGTCGTCGCCACGCGCGTACCGGATCGTGCTCCGGTATCCGAGGGCGGACGACCTGTGGTAGTGCTCCGTCTCCACGGCGCGGCCGATCAGCTCGAGCGCTCGCTCCCACTCCCCAAGCCAGAGCCACGCTTCGGCCTCGGTCGCGTCGAGCGAGCGCAGGCCCGTCAGGAAGCCGAAGCGCGTCGAGGACTCGCGGGCCGCCGCGAAATGCTCGAGGCCGGCACGCACGCCACGAGCGCGAATGATGACGTCGGCGAGGTTGCTATGTCCCGCCTGGATCAGGAAGGAATCGTTCAGCCGCACGGCGATCTCGAGGCCCCGCTCGAGCTGCCCGATCCCGTCCTCCCGGCCGAGGCTCGCCCGCGCGCTCCCGCTCCGGAGGAGCGCAGCCGCGAGCGGCTCGTCGAGCCCGAGCCGCTCGGAAAGCGCGATCGCCTCGTCGCCGACCCGGACGGCGTCCTCGATCTCCCAGGCCACGAGGTGGTACCGCGTCCGCGCGACGAGCAGCGGCGCCAGCGCCTCATCGTCTCCGAGGCCGCGCGCGAGCTCGAGCGCCCGGTCGAGGCTCTCGTACGCGGCGTCGCGATGCCCGAGTTGCCACTCTAGATACGAGAACGCCGTCTCGATCCGGATCGCGAGCGCGGTGTCGCCGCCCGCGACCGCGAGCTCGCGAGCCTCGGCGAGCTCCTCCCGCCCTCCTCCGAGCGTGACGCGGTAGAGAGCCTGCCCGAGCCGGTAGAGGACGTCTGCCCGGTCGCCGTCGGGGGGTGAGAGGTCGAGCACGCGGCGGTACAGCTCGACCGCGGGGTCATAGGACGCCAGCGCATAGGCCCTGTCAGCGGCCTCGCGGAGGGCGATCCGTGCCGGCGCGGCGAGCTCGGACCAGTCCAGCCCGGCCGCGTCCGCGAGCTCGATCGCGGCCACGTAGTGGTGGGCAACGAGGTCGGGCCTTGCGGCCGTCGACCCGATCCACTCCGCGGCGCGCCGATGCTTCTCCGCCCGCGCGAGGCGCGGTATCTGCCCGTAGGTGACGTCCCGGACGAGCGCGTGGCGGAACGCGAGCTCGGTCTCTCCGGCGACCGAGGAGGTTCGCTCGCGCCGCACGAACTCCTTGCGCGTGAGCCGCTGGAGCAACTCGTCGAGCTCGGCTTCTCCCGCAAGGGCGGTGAGCCCACCGCGCCAGAAGACCTTGCCGAGCACCGCCGCGTCCTGAAGCAGCTCCTTCTCCGCCTGAGAGAGCAGGTCGAGGCGGGCGGCGATGATCCCCTGGACGGACTCCGGAAGCGCATCGCCCTCCTCGCGCTCCTCGACCATGCGCGCGTACTCCTCGGCGTAGAGCGGGTTCCCGCCTGCCTGTCGCAGGAGGCGCGCCTGGAGCTCGGCGTCGACGAGCGGGCGCTCCAGCAGGTGACCGAGCAGGCGAGACGTATCCTCGTCCGAGAGCGGCGAGAGCGAGATGGTGGTCGCGTTCAGCCGCCCACCTCCCCACCCGGGCCTGCGCTCGAAGAGCTCGGGCCTGGCCGTGCAGAGGACGAGCAACGGGACGTCTGAGGCCCACTCGGCGAGATGGTCGAGGAAGTCGAGCGTCCCGTCGTCGGCCCAGTGGAGGTCCTCGAGCACGAGCACGAGCGGACGCTCTTCCGCCAGCCCCTCGAACAGGCGGCGCCACGCGGTGAACGACTCCTCGCGGGTGCCGCCGCCGCCGCTCTCGAGCCCCAGCAGGGGCCGCATGTGCCCCACGAGCCAGCGCCGCTCATCGCCGTCGGAGAAGACGCCCGCGAGCGCGGCATCGAGCTTCGCCTCGATCTGCGCGGGCGAGTCGGACTCGAGCATCCCGACGACCGCCCTCGCCGCCTCGGCGAGCGCGCCGAAGGCGCCGCCACCGTACGCGAGCGCGCGGCCCTGGCGCCAGTAGACGACGTCGGTCTCGGCGTCGAGCTCGCGGAAGAGCTCCCAGACGAGGCGACTCTTGCCGATCCCCGGCACGCCGACGAGCGTCACGATCTGGACGGCGCTCTCGCGCCGTGCCCGCTCGAACGCGTCGCGCAGCAGCCGCCGCTCGACCTCTCGACCGACGAGCTCGGCGCCGCCGTGCTGCGCGACGTCGACGCCGAACCGCGCGCGCGGCGCCACCGCCTCCCAGACCGGG
>DAISLG010000168.1:0-1088 GCA_036820565.1 Gaiellaceae bacterium
CTGCTCCTCGACGAGCCGTCGCTCGGGCTCGCGCCGATCTTCGTCGAGCGGATCTTCGAGATCGTCCGCGAGATCAACGCGCAGGGGACGCCGATCCTGCTCGTCGAGCAGAACGCGCTGATGGCGCTCGACGCCGCGCATCGCGGCTACGTGCTCGAGACGGGCCATGTCGTCCTCACCGACGACGCGAAGAAGCTGCGCCAGAACGAGCAGGTGCGCAAGACCTACCTCGGCGAAGGCGACTGAGAGCTAGACGAACTCCTCGGCCGGGACCGGCTCGGCCCGCCCGGTGTGCAACTCGGCACGCGCGTCCGGCAGGAGCCAGCGCTCGGCGATCGCCGTCGGCACGACGGCGGAGAGCACGACGACGGTGACGAGCAGCGAGAACTGCGTCCGGTCGATGATCCCCGCGTTCAGGCCGTAGAGCGACGAGATCGTCCCGAACGTGAGCCCGGTGCTCATCAGCAGCGTCGCGAAGGAGGCGTGGCGCGGCGCGGCCCGGCGCGCCAGCGGGTAGACGAACGCGATCTTCGGGACCATCTTCGCGAGCAGGAGCACGCCGAGGAGGCCCAGGTTGGCGGCGACCGCGCCGAGCGAGACGTTCAGCCCGCCCTTGACGAAGAAGAACGGCGTCAGGAACGAGAACGCGACCACCCGCAGCCGCCGCTGCTCCTCGCGGTGCTCGGCGTAGTGCCGGCTCATGACGAGGCCGAGCACGAAAGCGGGAAGCACCGCGTGGCCGTTCGAGGCGGTCGCGAGCACCATCAGGACGAGCAGGCAGGCGAAGACGAGCTTGATCTCGGGCTCGATCACGCGGTCGCCGTAGCGGCCGAAGAACCACGGCGCAACGCGCGGAAGCGCGACGATCAGGCCGACGGACACGACGAGGAAGACCGGGAACCACACGTTCGGCTTGATGAAGATCGCCGAGAGCGCGAGGGCGGTGCAGAGGTCGGTCACGAACGTGGCGCCCATCAGCAGCTTGCCGATCCCCGTGTCCGTGAGGCCGCGCTCGACGAGCACCGCGTAGACGACGGCGAGCGAGGTCGTCGACAGCGCCGTTCCGGCGATCAGCGACGCCCGCGTGC
>DAISLG010000168.1:1188-5067 GCA_036820565.1 Gaiellaceae bacterium
GTCAGCTCGACGAGCGCGACGGTGACGCCGAGCTCGACGGAGACGACGGATGCGACGAGCACGACGGCCGCGAGGACTGCTGCAAGTTGAACCGGCTCCACCTTGGTACCTCCACTTCGCGTCGGGTTGACGTTCGGTAGAGGCCATCAGCCCTGGCGGGCGGTTGAGCGCGAGCCTCATCGCGCGAGCACGTCGAAGCCTAGCCGACCGTGATCGGGAAGTAGGGCGGCGAGAGCAGGAAGCCGATCCGCGCGCCGTCGCCGGCGAGGCCTCTCGCCATCGTGAGCGCGGCGCCGATGCTCTGGGTGGGGACGAAGCCGAACTGGCGCGCGGCGGTCGCGTCGCGGCAGCCGGCGACGAGCACCGCGCCGAGCCGGCCGAGCGCGGGCGCGCAGGCGTCCCATTCGACGAACGGCAGCAGCGGATGGCACGCCCGGCCGCGGCGGTAGGCGTCGATCCCGCGCGGGTCGACCGCCGCTGCGGCCTCAGCCGCGGCGATCGCCTCCGGATCCCGTCCGTGTCGCGAGCCGAAGAGCGCGCGGTACGGCTGCTGCGTCGGATGGGCGAAGCGGCGGTTGAAGCCGTGCAGCAGGATCGCGGTCCCGCCGTCCGCGACGGGGAAGCTGTTCCGCCAGAGCCGCAGTGCCAGCCCGAGCCCGAGGTAGGAGACGGAGACCGGGTTCGGCCGCTCGCGGGGCAGGTACGGGGTGACCGGCGGGATCCCGATGCAGATCGCGTCGAGCGGCCGGTCGAGGGCCGCGCTCCGGAACTCGATCGCCCTGATCAGCGCCTCCGCGTGCGCGACCGACGGGGGGCCGCCGAAGACCGCGGCCGCCGAGAGCTCCCGCGAGACGCTCGTCATCAGCAACCGCCGGATGCCCGCCGGGAGCAGGCCGAAGGCGCGGCGAAGCTGGGAGCCGGAGATCCGCTCGCCCGCGTCGGCGGAGAACGGGTAGCCGCGCAGGGCGCCGCCGAGCCGCGGGTGGTTGAGGACGAGCGACGCGCTCGTCACGGGGACGCGCTTCGTGAGCGCCACCTCGAGCGCGAGTGCCGTCCGCCACCCCTGCGACCCGCTCGTCTCGAGCAGGGAGAACGCGCCCGCGGCGCGCAGCGCCTTGGTGCCGGACGCGCCGAGCAGCGCCGCGGGGCCGCCGTGCAGGACCGTCTCCGCGGCCGACACGACGACGACGAGGTCGGTCTCGACGAGCGCCGGGTTGACCTTCAGCGGCACGTTGCCGGCCCAGCCGAGCTCCACGAGGTCCGGGTCCTCGGCGTCGTGGACGATCACCCGGCCCCTGAACCGGCGGCGGAACTCGGGCGAGACGAGACCGCCGATCTCGCGCGGGCTCACACGCCGGCCGAGGCCGCAGGCGACGACGATCGTCTGGCGCTCGGAGGGAACGCCGAGCCGGGCGAGCTCGTCGGCGACCGCGGCGATCGCGCTCTGCCGCGGGTCGGCCGTCGCCGAGCCGGGGATCGGCAGCGCCGGCGGCTCGGCGACGATCGTCGCGTACCCGCCCGGACGGACGAGCCGTTCGATCGCGTCGCCGGAGAGCGGGAAGCGCAATGCGTCCCGGACGGCGGCCCCGACGTCGGCGATTGCCTCGCCCGGCGGCGGGGGCCGCAGCACGACGGCGTCGTCGGGCGCATTCACGATCGTCACGCCGGATCCGGAGATGAGCGGGATCCGCGGCACGGTCACTAGACTCGCAGAGGTGAGCCCGAAGACGCTGACGGGAGCCGAGCTACAGCTCGACGACGGCCCCGCGCGCGAGAGCGAGCTGTTCCTCGTCGACGGCAACAACCTCGCCTACCGCGCCTTCTTCGCGCTGCCCGAGGAGCTCGCAACGAGCGACGGCTTCTCGACGAACGCCCTGCTCGGCTTCACGAACATGCTGTTCAAGCTGCTCGCCGACTACCGGCCGAAGGGCGTCGCCGTCGCCTGGGACACGCGGCCCGTGCACCGCGCGGAGCTCTCGGCGGACTACAAGAAAGACCGCAAGCCGATGCCCGACCTGCTGCGCGAGCAGTTCCCGTACTTCCGGCCGATCGTCGAGGCGTTCGGGTACAGCAACCTCGAGTTCGAGGGCTGGGAGGCGGACGACGTGATCGCCACTCTCGCCAGCCGCGCCGACGAGGCCGGCGTGAAGACCTGCGTCGTCTCGACAGACCGCGACGCCTTCCAGCTCTGCTCCGGGAACATCTGCCTGATGATGACCCCGCGCGGGGTCTCGGACGTGAACGTCTACACGCCGGAGCGCGTCGAGCTCCGCTACGGCGTGCGGCCCGACCAGGTGCCCGACTTCATCGGGCTCAAGGGCGACACCTCCGACAACATCCCCGGCGTCCCCGGGATCGGCGACAAGACGGCCGGCCAGCTGATCGCGCAGTACGGCTCGCTCGAGGCCGTGATCGAGCACGCCGACGAGCTCTCGCCGGCGCGGCGGAAGAACATCACCGAGTTCGCCGACCAGGCCCGCGACTCGAAGACGCTCGCGACGATGCGGCGCGACCTCGACATCGACTGCGACCCGTCGCAGCTGGTGCTTGCGCCGCCCGACCGCTCGCAGCTGAAGGAGATGTTCAGGCGGTTCGAGTTCCGCAACCTGCTGAACCGCGTCGACGAGCTCGAGGCCGCTCTGCCTTCGGCAAAGCAGCTCGAGGTGCAGGGGGTCGAGGTGCCGTGGCTCGAAGGAGAGCCGCCGGAGCTGCGCGGCCGGGTGGGACTCGCGTACGCCGACGGCAGGATGGCGGTCGCACCCGAGGACGGTCCCGTCGTCGTGTCGCCGTTCCTGGCGGACAAGCTGCGCGAAGCGGAGCTCGTCTGCCATGACTTCAAGTCGCTGCCGCGGCTGACGATGGAGCCGGCCGAGGACACGATGATCGCCGCCTACCTGATCGAGCCGGGCCGGGCGCTCTACGCGCTCGACGACCTCGCGGCCGAGTACGGCGCCGAGCTCCGGCCGACGCCCGAGGCGGAGGAGGAGACGGCGCGGCTCGTCCGCAACGCGGCGGCCACGCTCAGAATCGCGCCGCAGATGAACGCCCGCCTCGTCGAGCGCGGCTCCGACCATCTCTACCGGCAGATCGAGCTGCCGCTGACCGCCGTGCTCGCCTCGATGGAGGACGCCGGCGTCAAGATCGACGCCTACCGCATGGGCGAGATCACCGCGCGCCTCGTCGACCGGGTCGAGGAGCTCGAGGCGAAAGCGTACGAGCTCGCCGGCGAGGAGTTCATGATCGGCTCGACGCAGCAGGTCGCGCGGATCCTGTTCGAGAAGCTCGCCCTCACACCCGGCCGCAAGGGCAAGACCGGGTACTCGACCGACACGCGCGTCCTGCGCACGATCCGCGGCGAGCATGCGATCGTCCCCGTGATCGAGGAGTGGCGCGAGTACTCGAAGCTGCTCAACACGTACCTGCGGCCGCTGCCCGACCTGCTAGGCGAGGACGGCCGGCTGCACACGACGTTCAACCAGACCGTCGCCTCGACCGGACGCCTCTCGACGACGAACCCGAACCTCCAGGCGATCCCGATCCGGACGGAGCTCGGACGCGAGATCCGTTCCGCGTTCGTCGCCGAGGAGGGCCATCGCCTGCTCTCGGCGGACTACTCCCAGGTCGAGCTGCGGATCCTCGCGCACGTCTCGGGCGAGCCGAAGCTCCGCGACGCGTTCGCGCGCAACGAGGACATCCACACGGCGACCGCCGCCGAGGTGCTCGGCAAGGACCCGGCGACGCTGACGAAGGACGAACGCGGGATCGCGAAGATGGTCAACTTCGGGATCATCTACGGCATCTCCGCATTCGGCCTCTCGGAGAACCTCGAGATCCCGCGCGACCAGGCGCAGACCTATATCGACACGTACCTCGCCCGCT
>DAISLG010000169.1:0-5053 GCA_036820565.1 Gaiellaceae bacterium
TCGCCCACCTCGACGCCGTTCATCACGTTGTCGGCGTAGGTCGGCACGGCCTCGGGGCCGGAGCGGAAGACGCGGAGCGTGAGCGCGGCCGCGTCCGTGGCGACCCTCAGTTTCGCGAGCTGCCCCGGCGCGTAGCTCGGCTGGGTGTACCCGGCGTCGACGCCCTGGACGCGGACGATCGGGGCCGCCGCGTACCGGCTCACGAACGCGTTTTCGGCGCCGTAGGTGCTGCGGTTCCCCGCGCGGTCGGTCGCCGTCAGGAGCATGACGTACGTCCGCGGGTTGAGCGTGGCGGGCGGCGCCCAGCGCAGGGTGTGCCTGCCCGCGCCGAAGCGCCCGGTGAGCTCGGAGATCACGTTCGGGCTCGTCACGGTGCGCGCGACGTCGAGCGTGACCTGCGCGGGCTCGCTCAGCCGGAAGTGGATCGTCGCGGCGTCGCGGAAGCCGTCGCCGTTCGGGCTGATCGTCGTCACCCGGGCGTTGTCGCCGCTGAACGGGCTCGCCCCGTTCGTGACGGTCAGGGCGCTGAGTGCCGGTGCGGTGCGGTCGACCAGCCGCGGCCGCGGCTTACCCTCCTTGGCCGCGGCCGCCGGGACGAGCACCATCGCGATGAGCAGGGGAAGAACGCGGCGCATTCCTGCAATTTAGTGGAGGAAACGCCGCTTCCTGCCTCCGTCACGGCCGCGCGAGCCGGTCGAAGAGGTTCTCGAGCAGCCGTCGCACGGGCACATGGTCGGCCGAGCCGGCGAGTGTGAACGCCCCCGCGGCGAACACCTTCGAGCCCGCCGCCGTCTCGTAGTAGGTCATCTGCGCGGTGAACGCGGGCCCGTACAGGTGCGGGATCTCGGCCAGCACGATCGTCCCCCGGGGAGACGCCGCCGAGGTCGCGTCGATCTCGATCCCGAACTGGCCGAAGCTCGAGCCGTCGGTGAGGCCGGTGCCGGCGAAGAGCCACGGGGCGGCCGCGGCGCCGCGGACGACGAAGGGCCCGCGCCGCTCGCCCTCGTCGTTGCCGCGGTACTGGGCGCCGATCAGCGCCGCCTCCGGCCGGCCGAGGTCGCGCCACTGCCCGATCCGCTCCAGCACCGGCCCGTGCTCGACGACCTTCCAGAAGAAGTTGTTCGCCGAGAGGAAGGCGAGATTCCCGCCGAGGTCGCGATAGCCGGCCACGAGCGCGTACTCGCGGGCGCTCACGTACTCGTGGTGCCCGGGGAACACAATCGCGTCGTAGTTCCGGGCGAGCGCGCGGCTGCTCGCGGCGCGGTCGAGATCGGCGTCGGAGAGGTAGTCCGCCTCGCGGCCGGTGCGGGCCATGAAGCGCAGGAACGGCAGGTCGTAGCCGCGGAAGTGGGGCGGGACACCGCGGTCGAGGAACGGCCGGCCCAGTCGTGCGGTGTGCGCGGTCCACGCGGCGTACCACGTGTCGCCCCAGCCGTCGCCGTTCTCGTCCTGGAAGTTGTAGGCCTGCCAGGTGTTCGTCGGGAGCACGACGGCCAGCCGGTGCGTGCCGAGCCGTGCCGGCGAGACGACGAACGGCGCGTAACCGACCCGTCCGTCGGCAGCGGTGAACCTGGCGAAGTAGAGGCCGCTCTGCCAGTGTCCGACCGGGACCTTCACCTGGCTTCGCGCGTTGCGGCGGCCGGCCCAGTCGAGCTCGACCGGCTCGGTGATGGGGACGCCGCTCATCGCGTCGTTCCGCGTCGTCGGCTCGGCCTCGGGCCCGGCGTGGAAGACCTGCATCGACAGGGCCTTCGCGTCCGTCGAGATCGCAGCGGACGCCGTTTCGCCGGGGCGGTAGCTCGCGCGGCCGAAGGCGGCGTCGACGCCCTGGACGCGGATGACGACGTTGTCGCTCCCCTGTGCGTCGCGCGCCCGCAGCGCGCCGTAGGTCTGGCGGCGCCCATAGACGTCGCTGACCGTCAGCCGCAGCAGATAGGTGCGCGGCTGCGTCTCGGCCGGCGGTGCCCAGACGAAGCGGTTGCGGCCTGCGGACAGCCGTAGCCGCGCCGCGTAGACGGTCTTCGGCCCCGGCTTCGTCCGGACGATCTTGACGTCGACGCTCGCGTCGGCGGCGAGGATGAAGCGGACGATCGCGCGGTCGCGGAAGCCGTCGCCGTTCGGGCTGATCGTCGTCAGCGAGGGGCGGTCGCCGCGGAAGGGGGACGAGCCGTTGCCGGCGCCGAGAGCCGTCAGCAGGCGGGCCGTCCGCGTCGTCTGCGACGCTGCGGGCTGTGAGACGGCGAACAGCGAAACGAGTGCGGCAAGGGTGAGGAACGAGCGTCGAGCAGTCACATCTGCCTCCCTGTAGCTAGTCAGTGACTAGACAGTACTAGACAGATAATGATTAGTCAAGCAACGGCTAGCTCGTTCCTGTTAGGATTCTGCGCATGAGCGATCCCAAGAAGGAGCTGGCGGAGAAGATCCGCAGCGCCCGCGCCGACAAGGGGTGGAAGCAGAAGGAGCTCGCGGCCCAGGTCGACGTCGAGCCGATGACGGTCTCGCGCTGGGAGCGGGGTGCGACGACGCCCGACCTCGACGTGATCCGCCTGCTCGCCGAGGCGACGGACAAGCCGATGAGCTACTTCGTCGGCGGCGAGAGCCGTCCATCCTCGGACGACCGCGTCGACGGCCTGGAGCACCGGCTCGGCCGGATCGAGGCGCAGCTCGCCGAGCTGCTTGCGCGCCTACCGGGCTGAGACGGCGAGCATCAGCGCGTAGGCCGACGCCGTCGGCGGGCGCAGCGCGGGTTCCTTCGCGAGCGCCTGGAGCACCGCGAACGAAAGTGGGGAGGGGAGCGGCCGCGGCTCGGCCTCGAGGTGCGCGAGAGCGGCCTCCGCGACCGGGCGGTCGCCGAACGGCGGCGCACCGGCCAGGCACTCGTACGTGAGGCAGCCGAGCGCGTACACGTCGCTCGCAGGAGTCGCCGGCGAGCCGCGGATCAGCTCGGGCGCGACGTAGTCGATCGTCCCGGAGAGCCGGCCCGGCGTCGTCAGCACCGTGTCTGCCTCTCCCCGCGCGAGGCCGAAGTCGGTCAGCACGGCGGTCCCGTCGGGCTCGACGATCACGTTCGCGGGCTTGACGTCGCGGTGGACGAGGCCGCGCTCGTGGAGGGCGTCGAGCGCGGACCCGATCTCCGCGGCGAGCCGCACGAGCTCGCCGGGGGAGAGGCGCCCACGTTCGAGCCGCTCCGCGAGCGACTCGCCTTCGACGTAGCGGGCGGCGAGATAGGGGACGCCGCCGTCCTCGCCGACCTCGAGCACCGACGCGAGGTGACGGTGCCGCAGCTCCCCGGCGATACGGCCCTCGCGCTCGAACCGACGCCGGTAGACGGCATCGTCTGCGAGCTCCGGCCGCAGCACCTTGAGCGCGACGGCCGCGCCGCCGGCGTCGTGCGCGCGGTAGACGATCCCCATCGCGCCCTCGCCGATCACGCTGTCGACCCGGTACGGCCCGAGCTCCGTGCGCATGGCGTGACGATAGAGATGCGGATGCGAGCGTGCTACAAAAGGCCATGCCGTCGCTGCCGCGAGAGGGGGAGGAGTTCGCCGGGTACCGCATCGACCGGGAGGTCGCCCGCGGCGGCATGGGCGTCGTCTACCGCGCCGAGCATCCGCGGCTCGGCAGCGCGGTCGCGCTCAAGCTGCTCGCCCCCGAGCTCGCCGAGGACGGAAGCTTCCGTGAGCGCTTCGTGCGCGAGTCGCGGCTCGCCGCCTCGATCAGCCATCCGAACATCGTCCCGATCTACGACGCGGGCGAGGCCGACGGCCTGCTCTACATCGCGATGCGCTTCGTCGACGGCTCCGACCTGAAAGAGCTGCTGCGTGAGGGCCGGATCCCGCCGGAGCGAACCCTCCGGATCGTCGCCCAGGCGGCCCAGGGCCTCGACGCGGCGCACGCGCGCGGCCTGATCCACCGGGACGTCAAGCCGGCGAACCTGCTGATCGAGCCGGCCGGGGCCGACGGCGCGGATCACGTCTCCGTCGCCGACTTCGGGCTGACGAAGCACGCCGAGTCACGCAGCGGCGTGACCGCGACCGGCCACTTCCTCGGGACGATCGACTACATGGCGCCGGAGCAGATCGAAGGGAGGCAGCTCGACGCGCGGGCCGACGTCTACGCGCTCGGCTGCGTCGTCTTCGAGTGCCTGACCGGGAGGCCGCCGTTCAAGCTCGACAACGAGGTCGCCACGATCTGGGCGCACATCCGCGAGCGGCCGCCGCGACCGAGCGGGATCCGGCGCGACCTGCCGCCCGCGGTCGACGACGTGCTCGAGCGGGCGCTCGCGAAATCCCCGTCGGACCGGTTCGAGAGCTGCGGCGATCTCGCCGGTGCGCTCGAGGAGGCGCTCGGACGCCGGCGGCGACTGCGCGTGCCGCCGCTGCGCCGTTCCTCGCGCCTGCCGAGCCGCGCGCGCCGCCGCGCGACCGTCGCCGGGGCGCTCCTCGCAGGCCTCGCCGCGGGAGCCGTCGCGGGCGCCCTGCTCGCGCACGCCGGCGGCGAGCGCGCGCGCGTCGTGCGCAGTGGCGCGCAGCTGACCGCCGCGGATCGCCTGCTGCTCCCGTACGTCCCTGGCGCGATCCGCGGCAGCTGCGTGCACGCGCCGCCGCTCGACCCGGACTTCTCCGCCGCCGTCTCCTGCAGGCCGGGCCACGGAGCATCGAGCGTCGTCTACAACCGCGCCCAGAGCGGCGCGCGGATGCGGGCCTTCTTCGTCACGCGTACGAACGCGCAGGGCTTCCCGAGCGGCCCGGCCGGCCTGCTCCCGAGCGGCTACTGCGAGCGCGACGCGAGTGCCGTTCGCGACTGGGTCGCCGTGGGCGCGGCCGGTCACGCCGAGGCGGGCCTGCGCGTCGACCGGAGCCTGATCAAGGGCCGCGTCCTCTGCTACCGCGGCAACGGGTGGACGGCGATCGAGTGGACGGACGCCGACAACGACGTCTACTCGCAGGCGTTCGGCGGGAACGGCCGAAGCGTGTTCGACTGGTGGCGGCGCGAGGCCGGCCCGAGGCCGGCGCCCTAGCTGTCCTGGTTCGCCTTCGCGGTCAGTGCCGCG
>DAISLG010000170.1:0-5001 GCA_036820565.1 Gaiellaceae bacterium
CGCGAGAGCGCCTCGATCAGCCCGGGCAGCGTCGCCGCGAGTAGCGCCTTGGCGTCGTCGAAGCGCCAGCGCGCACGGTCGGGCTCGGCGACCTCGTTCGCGAGCGCGCGCACCTCGAGCGCCGGAACGCCGGCGAGCGCGGCCGCGCGCAGGACCGCGTAGCCCTCCATCGCCTCGACCTCGCAGCCGGTGCCGCCGCCGACGCGCGCCGTCGTCCCGATCGGCAGCGCCCGCGCCCCGGGCAGGGCGCGCCGCGCGGCCTCGAACAGCCGCTCGTCGGGCCGGATGCGGAGCGGGATCCACCGCTCGTCGTCGGCGTCGCAATAGACCGCCTCGCTCCCGATCGCGATCGCCGGCTCGTCGAATCCGCGGGCGCCGGCGATCCCGACGTGGAGGAGCGCGGCCGGCCGCAGCGCCACGAGAGCGCGCGCCGTCGTCGCGGCCGCCTCGACCGGGCCGACGCCGCAGACGAGCGTCGCCGCGCCGCCCGCACCGGCGAGCTCCTCCTTCGTTGCGGCCACGACGAGCATCGCGCGGACGCTATCCGTTCGCGCGACGCGATCAGGCTGTACGGGTCAGCAGGGCCCGGGCTGCGGCGAGCCGCCGGGGCCGGCCTCATGCTGATCCACGGTCTGGAGGCACCAAGAGGTCGTGTCGGCGCGGACGAGCGTCACGCCGGGGACACCCGGCTGCGCGCCGGCGTAGGTGCCGTGCGACTGTCGCCACGAGTCGAGGTTCGCGCCCGCCGCGGCGAAGTTCGCCAGCGAGATGTCGCCGCCGACGTCGGGCACGACCGGGTTGGAGCTGCCCCCGCCGCAGCCCGCGGAGGCGAGGACGAGCAGGAGGAGGGCGCGCTTCACGAGGTCCGATATCGGCGGTTCGGGCCCGCCGCTGTAGCGGCGTCTGGCACGATTGGCCCGTGGGCTACCGCGTCGTCGACGTCAACGACCTCAGCTACGAGGAGCGACCGCCGAAGCCGGGCGAGGGCACGCGCCTCGCCGCAGACGTGACGACGGCCGCCGGGCTCGCGCAGTCCCGGGCGAAGCTCTGGCGCTATCCCCCGCACTCGACCGGCCGCCGCCACCGCGACCACGTGCAGGAGGAGGTGTTCGTCGTCGTCTCCGGCACGCTGACGATGCTCCTCGGCGACGAGCCCGAGCGCGTCGACCTCGGCCCCGGCAGCGTCGTCGCCGTCGACCCGATGACGGCCCTCCAGATGCGGAACGAGACCGACGAGGAGCTCGTCTGCTTCGTCTACGGCGCACCACCCGAGCAGGCCGGCGCCGACTTCCTCGACGACGTCGAGCTGCCGCCGCGCGCCTAGGAGCGCCGCACCAGGGTCACCGCCCGTGCGCTCGTCCTCGTGTTGCCGAGCAGGTCGATGGCCGAGGCCTTGACGACGACCTTCTTCGCCGTGGCGCGGACTCTGAGGCGGACGGTCGTCGTCGCGCCCGCTGCGAGCGAGAACGCCGCCTTCCCGCCGGCAAGGGAGACCGTGCCCTTGCACGACCCGACCGCGTCGGCCGAGCAGGTGACGCGCAGCGCCACGGTGCCCGCGCGCGAGACGCGAAGCTTCGCCGGGCCGAGCACGACTGCGGGGCCCTCGGTCGAGGCCGGGTCGTCGTAGTAGACGCCGTGCGGCCGCCCGCCGCCCGGGTAGTCGATCCGCGAGACGACCTCGTTCGTCCGATGGTCGACGACGGCGATTCCCGGCGCGTCGCCACCCTCGTACGAGACGAATGCGTACCGCCCGTTCGCGGAGAGCCAGTTGTGGGCGGCGATCGTCCCGAGCCCTGCGATGTCGATCACCTTCGCCAGCGTCATCGTCGTCGTGTCGACCACGGCGAGCTGTGCCGGGGTGCCGCGGAGCGCGACGTCGAGGAGCTTGCCGTCGGGCGAGAGCTGAAGGGTGTCCGGCTGCGCCGGGATCGCGACCTCGGCGTCGACCGCGCGCGTCGCGACGTCGATCCGCGTGACCTCGTTCTTCGTGCTGCGGTTCGTGACGTAGGCCTTCTGCCCGTTCGGCGAGACGAGCACCTCGCTGGGCCTGATCACGACCGGGACGGTGAACTCGATCGCCCCCGTGGCCGCGTCGAGCCCGGTCACGGTGCTCGCGACCTCGTTCGCCACCCAGAGCGTCTTCCTGTCGGGCGTGATCCAGACCGAGTGCGTCTTCGCGTTGGGATCGGTGGACGTGGTGAACTCGGAGACGACCTTGTCCGTCGCGGTGTCGATCACGGCAACGCGGTTCGTCGCGTACTCGGTCACGTAGACGCGGCTCCCGTCGAGGCTCGTCCGAATGTGGTGCGGATCGGGCCCGACCGGGATCGTCGCGATCGCGGTGCGCGTCATCGTCGAGATCACGGTGACGTCGTTCGAGTCCTCGTTCGTGACGTAGGCCTTCGCCTTCTGCGCGGCGACGACGACCGAGTTGGGGCTGCGCCCGACGGGGACCGTGCCGAGCAGCGCGCCGGTCTTGCCGTCGAACGCGGCGACCTCGTTGCGCGGCTTGTTCACGACCCACAGCGTCCCCCGCTGCCCGGGCAGCTGCGACGGTGCCGTCTGGCCCGCGACGGCGAAGGCCACGCTCGCGATCAGCGCGGCGGAGACGATTGCGGCGAGCACCAGCTTCTTCATGGGTTCATTCCCTCCATCGGTTGCATGGGCGTGCTCTTGCTCGGGTTCTTCATCACGATCGGGGCGAGCACGGCCGCGACGAGGGCGGCGCAGACGACCACTGCCGCGACGGCGCGGACGCGGCGGCGAGCCGTCGAGAGGACGACGAAGAGCGCGACCGCGGCGACGGCGAGGTCGAACGCCGTGCTCCACCACCAGGGCCACCAGTGGTGGACGATCACGCGCCCACCGCGATCCGGAAGGTCTCGACGGGCTCGCGCTTGCCCTTCAGCTCGAGCGCGCGCGGCTCGACCGGGAACGAGCTCGCGATCGCCGCGTACGTGCCGGTGTCCACGAGGATCTCGCCCGCCGCGGCGGCGGCGGTCAGGCGGGCGGCGGTGTTCGTCACGTCGCCGACCGCGGTGAAGTCCTTGTACCCGCCGCCGCCGACATTGCCGACGAACTCCTCCCCGCTCGCGATGCCGACCCCGACCGCGAGCCAGCTCCCCTCGTGGGTGCCGTAGCCGATCGCGTGCAGCAGCGCGCGGGCGCCGTCGACGGCCCGGCGGCGGTACTCGGGGCCGGCGAGCCCCGGGACGAACAGCGCCATCACCTCGTCGCCCGCGATCTGGCCGAGCAGGCCGTCGTGCGCGAGCAGCGCCTTCGACGCCGCGCTGTAGAAGCGCATCACGAGCGTCGAGACCGCGGCCGGCTCCATCGTCTCCGAGAGCGACGTGTACCCGCGCACGTCGGCGAACAGCACGGTCAGCGGGACGACCGCCCCGCCCTCGGGCGCCTTCTCGATGCAGCGGGCGCAGATGGTCGGGTTCTTGCGGGACGGCGCGTACCCGACCCAGCGCACGATCCCCGACGAGGGCCCCTTGAACGGCGCGTTGCAGAACTTGCAGCGCCACGGGCTCGGCAGCAGGGCGAACGCGCGGCGCCCGATGCGGTGCGCGTGCGCGAGCCGGTGCTCGCCGCGGAGCATCGCCTCCCACCTCGGCTCCATCGACGGATGTGAATCGACCCCCACACCTTCAGAGTGCCGCGAGCGGCCCGGTGATTCAAATACATATTTGGAACATGTGCCATAATCTGAAGCTATGTGGCTGGAGGCACGGCTCCGCGCGTTCGCAGCGCTCGCGCGGCAGGGATCGTTCTCCCGGGCGGCGATCGAGCTGGCGATCAGCCAGCCGGCCGTCTCGAAGCACGTCGCCCGCCTCGAGGCCGAGGTCGGCGCACCGCTCGTCCGCCGATCGCAGCGCGGAGCGGTGCTGACCGAGGAAGGCCGTGTGCTCGCCGACTACGTGCTACGAGCCGAGGCCCTGCTCGCCCAGGGGGAGCGCGCGCTCCGCGCGGTGGTCGGCGGCGAGCAGGGCGTCCTCTCGCTGGCCGCTTCGGGCAACCCCGGCAACTACTTGCTGCCGCCGCTCGTCGCGCGCTTCGCCGCAGAGCATCCGGGAGTCGAGATCCAGTTCACGATCGGGAACTCGCACGACGTCGAGAGCGCCGTGCGCGAGCACAGGGTCGAGCTCGGCGTCGTCGGCGGCGCGTCGGCGCTCGCGGAGCTCGAGAGCGAGCCGCTGCTCGAGGACGAGATCGTGCTCGTCGGCGCCCCGGACCTCGGCGGCCGCCGGCTCGCCCGCGCCCAGCTCGAGCGGCTCCTCTGGATCTACCGCGAAGAGGGATCCTCGACGCGAGGAATCGCCGACGAGGCGCGGCGCCAGCTCGGGGTGACGATCCGCCGGAGCCTCGAGCTCCCCTCCTGGGAGGCGATCAAGCGCGCCGTGGCGAGCGGCGGCGCGGTCGGCGCGTGCAGCCGCTACGCGGTCGGGCTGGAGCTTCGCACGGGCACGCTGGTGGAGCTCGACGTCCCGCGCTGGCGCGTCCGCCGGATCATCTCGATCGTCTCGGCCCGCGAGGTTCCGCTGACCGCGCCCGCGCGCCTGTTCGCCGAGCTGCTCCGGGAGAGCCTCGCCGACTAGCGACGCGCGAGCAGGCCGAGCGTGATCAGGCTCACGACTCGACGAGACTGCGACTCGATCGTCAGCGTCCGGAAGTCCACCGAATCACGTCCTTTGGCTGCCGGTAGAGGACGAGGTCACGCCGGTACTGCTTGTGCACCTGGTCGACCGCGGCGCGCATCTCGCGCTCGAGTCGGTCCAGCCGCTGCCGCATCTTCCGGAGCTGGTCCTCGAGTACGAGCACTCGCTCGACGCCGGCCAGGTTCAGCCCGAGCTCGGTCGTGAGCCGCTGGATCAGCCGCAGCCGCTCGAGGTCGGCCTCGGAGTAGAGCCGCGTGTTCCCGCCGGTGCGACCCGGGCGGACGAGCCCCTTCTGCTCGTAGATGCGCAGCGTCTGCGGGTGCATGCCGACGAGGTCGGC
>DAISLG010000171.1:0-4998 GCA_036820565.1 Gaiellaceae bacterium
TGTTGGCGCCCATCAGCGCGCGGTTCGCGTCGTTGTGCTCGAGGAACGGGATCAGGGCGGTCGCGACCGACACGATCTGCGCCGGGGCGACGTCCATGAACTCGACCTCCTTCGGGCGGGCCGTGACGGCCTCGCCCTCGGCCGAGCGGCAGAGCACGGCGTCCTCGAGGAACTTGCCCTTGTCGTCGATCGGCGCGGAGGCCTGCGCGATCGTGAACCGCGCCTCCTCGGAGGCGTCGAGGTAGACGATCTCGTCGGTCACCTTGCCGCCCTTGACGACGCGGTAGGGCGTCTGGATGAAGCCGAACTCCGAGACGGTCGCCATCGACGCGAGCGAGCCGATCAGGCCGATGTTCGGGCCCTCAGGTGTCTCGATCGGGCACATGCGCCCGTAGTGGGTCGGGTGGACGTCGCGCACCTCGATCGGCGCGCGCTCGCGCGTGAGGCCGCCCGCGCCGAGCGCCGAGAGGCGGCGGCGATGCGTGAGGCCGTCGAGCGAGTTCGTCTGCTGCATGAACTGCGAGAGCTGCGACGAGCCGAAGAACTCCTTCAGCGCCGCGACCACGGGGCGGATGTTGATGATCGTCTGCGGCGTGATCGTGTCGACGTCCTCGGTCGTCATCCGCTCGCGGACGACGCGCTCCATCCGGTAGAGGCCGACGCGGAACGCCTCCTGGATCAGCTCGCCGACGGTGCGCAGGCGGCGGTTGCCGAAGTGCTCGTACTCGTCGAGCTCCGAGCGGATCGGGTCGCGGTTCATCTGGATCGCCTCGGCGGCGAAGTCCTTCGCCTCGAGGTCGATGCCGAGCTTGTGCGGCATCGCGACGAGCCGCTGCACGAGCGAGATGATGTCCTCGGTCGTGAGCACGCGACAGTCCTCGGGCACCGAGACGTCGAGCCGCTGGTTCAGCTTGTAGCGGCCGACCTTCGTCAGGTCGTAGCGCTTCGAGTCGAAGAAGAGCGCCTTCAGCAGATTGCGCGCGTTGTCGAGCGTCGGCGGCTCACCGGGGCGCTGCTTCTTGAAGACCTCGATCAGCGCCTCTTCCTCGCGCGTGGTCGTGTCCTTGTCCAGCGTGTTCTGGATGAAGAGCGAGTTGTCGAACAGCTTCAGGATCGCCTCGTCGGACGAGGTGTCGAGCTTGAAGCCCGTCGTCGGGTCCTCGGCCGGCAGCGCGCGCAGGAGCGTCGTGATCGGGAGCTTGCGCTTCCGGTCGATCCGGGCGTAGACGATCCCCTTCTTGTCGATCTCGAGCTCGAGCCAGGAGCCGCGCGACGGCATCAGGTTCGCGGTGAAGACCTGCTTCGTCGCGTCCTTCGGCTCCATCAGGTAGGCGCCCGGGCTGCGGACGAGCTGCGTGACGATCACGCGCTCCGTGCCGTTGATGATGAACGTGCCCCACTTCGTCATCATCGGGAAGTCCCCCATGAAGACGGTCTGCTCGCGGATCTCGCCCGTGTCCTTGTTCACGAACCGGACCGTCATCGAGAGCGGGGCCTGGTAGGTCAGGTCCTTCTCGCGGCACTCCTGGATCGTGAACTGGGGCTCACCGAACTTGTACTCGCCGAACTCGACGGCGAGCGAGCCGGTGTAATCCTCGATCGGCGAGATGTCGTCGATCGTCTCACGGAGACCTTCGCTGAGAAACCAGTCGAACGAGGTCTTCTGGATGTCGATCAGGTTGGGGAGGTCGAGAACGTGCTTGAGGCGTGAAAAACTCTTGCGCGCGCGAGGCGCAGCGACCTGGGTGGTCAAGTGGTGATGCCTCCCTTATTGGCTCTGAGGGTGGAACGGAGAATTTTGTGCAGGGGCAAACGGGCGGAACGTCGGCGCAACCCTCCAGGGTAGCGGAAGCGGCCCCCTTGCCGCAAGCCGAAGCATTGCGGTGGGGCCGCGAAGTGACCGGGCCAGGATAGCACCCGCCCGGGGGTCTCGCGCAAGCGGCCCCCGGGCGGGTGGATGCTGCGCTACGGCTTCGGAGCCGCCGGGGCAGGAGCCGGCGCCGGAGCGGCGGCCTCTTCGTGCTTCGGGGCGCGTGCGTCGACCTTCCGGGCGACGATGGTCGCGGGCGCGGAGGCGGTCGCCCCTGCACAGCTGGCGGCCTGCACGTTGACGCGGTCGCCGGCGTTCGGGCCGCTCAGCGAGCCCTGGCCCTCCCAGCGGACCTTCGTCTTCGCGTCGATCGAAATCGTCGCGGGCTTGCCTTCGAGGGCGTCGCCGCCGTGGTTCGCCTTGACGACGTTCATCACGAAGGACATGCCGGAGCCGGAGACGAACGTCCCCTGGAGCTCGAGCCGCTTGCAGTCGGACTGGTCCTTCTTGCCGTGGGCATCGCCGCTCTTGCCTTGCGAGTCGCCCTTCGTCTTGCCGCCGCCGTCGTCGGCGTACGCGAACGTGGCGGTGAAGCCGCAGACGGCGAGCGCGAGGATGAGTGCCTTGAGCTTCATTGGGAGCTTCCCTTCCGATTGCTGTCAGGAGATAAGACGCCGCTCCCGGCCAAGACTTGCTCCCCCGGAAGGGTGAAGGCGCGGTTCGCGGGCGACGGGCGCTACAGGAACCGGGCTCCCGTGCCGACGTCGTCCCTGTGGCCACCGGCACGCAGACGATCCCTGCCCTTCGCGCGCCCCGCGTGCTCGACCGCGCCCGCAGCCTCACGCGTGCCCCGGCGCTCGTCACGCTCGGGCTCCTCGTCGGCGGCTCGTTCGGGATCCGTGCGGTGCTCGGCTGGACGAAGGCGACGCCCGCCTACTTCACGGACGAGTACATGTACGCCGCGCTCGGGCGCTCGCTGATCGAGACGGGGCGGCCGCTCGTCCGCGGGGGCGACGCCCACTTCACCTCGCTCCTCCAGCCGATCCTGACGGCTCCGCTCTGGCTCGTGAACGACATCGGCACGGCATACCACCTCGTCCAGACGCTCGGCGCGCTCGCGATGTCGCTCGCCGCCGTCCCCGTCTACCTGCTCGCGCGCCGGCTCGGGCTGACGAGCCTCACGGCTCTCCTCACCGCAACGCTGACGCTCCTCTTCCCGGGCGTGCTCTACGCCTCGTGGATCCTGGCCGAGCCGTTCGCCTACCCGCTCGCGCTCGGGGCGATCGCGGCCGCGACGGTCGCGATCTCGAGCGGGAGCCGCCGGGCGCAGTTGGCCTTCCTCGGCCTGGCCGGGCTCGCCGCCTTCGCGCGGGCGCAGCTGCTGGTGGTGCCGCTCTGCTACGTGCTCGCGGTGCTCGTCACGGGCGCGCGCGAGCGGCGCCTGCGCGCCGCCGCCCGCGAGCAGCTGCTCGTCCTCGGCACCCTCGGCGCGGTTCTCGTCGTGGGCCTCGCGGCCGGCGGCGGGCGGGTCCTCGGCTCGTACGGCAGTGGGCTCCCGCAGCACGTCGACCCGGTCGAGCTGGGGAACGAGCTCGGCCGGAACACGCTGACGCTCGCGTACGCGAGCGGCTGGATCCTCATCCCCGGCGCGCTGCTCGGGCTCGCGCTCGCGCTCGCGCGCCCCCGCTCGCGCGCCGAGGCCGCGTTCGGCGTGCTCGCGACCTCTCTCGTCGCGGCGCTGCTGGCGCAGGCGAGCCTCTACGGCGACGTCACCTTCACGCAGGAGCGCTACGCGTTCTACGCGTGCCCGCTCGTCGCGATCGCGTTCGGGCTCTACGCGTCGCGCGGCTGGCCGCTCCGCTCGGCGCACGCGATCGGCGCGGCGGCGCTCGTGGCGCTCGCTGCCTCGGTGCCGCTGACCGGCTGGACCGCGTCGGTGTGGAAGATCCACTCGCCGTTCCTGCTCGGCGCCTTCCACTTCGAGGAGCTGCTCGGAAGTCCCGGGGCCGGCGGGCTCGCCCTCGCCGGGATCGCCGGCGGCCTCGCGGTCATGTCGGCTGCCCTCTCGAGCCGTCCCCGGTACGGCGGCCCGGCCGTGCTCGTCCTCGCTGCCGGCGCCTGCGTCGCCGTGTCCGCTTCCGCCTCCTCCTTCGAGCACCGCAACGCGGCGGCGGTACGCGCGGCCTTCCTCCCGGCCGACCGCTCGTGGGTCGACCACGCGGGGGTCGGGAACGTGACGCTGCTGCACGGCTTCGGCAAGAGCACCGACGGGATCGAGCAGCTCTTCTGGAACCGCTCCGTGACGCGCACGCAGCCGCTGCCGTGGGCCGCCGGACTGGACAACTTCGATTCCGGGCGCACCCGGGTCGGCACCGACGGGACGCTCTACGCCGGCAGCCGCCCGCTCACGGGCTCCGTGCTCGTCGACAGGACGGGGACGGTCGTCCGCTTCCGCGGCGCGCGCCCGGTGTCGGCGTCGCCCGGCTACCGGCTCTGGCGCGCGAGCGGCACCCCGAGGCTCGCGTTCTACGTCCTCGGCTGGTACGCCGACGGCCACCTGACGACGTTCGGGACGTTCGGCGTCTGGCCGGACCGCCCGGATCAGGGGCTCGCCGGGCGCTTCACGCTGACGGTCACGCCTCCCCCGTCCGGCCCGGCGACGACGCTGCGGCTCTCGGGGCGGCGCGGCCAGGTGCGCGACGTCGTGCTCGCTTCGGGTGGGCGCGCGCGGCAGGTGACGCTCGCCGTCTGCTCTGCGGGCGGCTGGACCGGCTGGTTCTCCTCGCGCATGGCTCTGCGCTCGACGAGGCCCCGGTATGTCCCGGACGCTTCTGCGTGCCCGCACCCGCGGGCCTCGTCGCGCGCGTGAGCTAGCGCGTCGTCGTGCTCGTCGTGGTCGCGGCGACGGTGGTCGTGGCGACCGTCGTGGTGGCGGCCGTCGTCGTCGGAGCCGTCGTCGTCGCAGCCGTGGTCGTGGCGACCGTCGTCGTCGCGGGTGCCACCGGTGCCGGCGCAGAGCCGCAGTTCCCGGAGGCGTCCGGCTTGACGTCGCCCTTGTTCATGCGCGCGGCGGCGGCCCGCGAGGCAACCGCGATCTTGACCCACGGCTTCTTCTTCGAGCCCGTCTTGTGGCAGAGGACGACCTTGCCCTTGTCCGGCTTCGCGCCGGCGACCGGGGCCGAGGCGGA
>DAISLG010000172.1:0-4985 GCA_036820565.1 Gaiellaceae bacterium
GATTTCAGCGCAACGGCCCGTCCGCTTCCGGTTAACCTCTCCTCGATGGACGTCGAGGTGACCGCGGCGCAGGAGACCCAGCCCGAGCGGAACCTGTCGGTGCTGCGCTTCTACGAGCTCGCAAAGAAGCAGGAGTGGCAGGGGCGCGACCTGCCGTGGGGCGCGATCCCGCCGATTCCCGAGGCACGCGGCTCCGCGGAGAAGCAGGCCCGCCGGCGCGACGTCTGGCGCTCCGTGGTCACGCAGCAGCTCCAGGCCGACGAGCTCGCGGTCGAGATGGCCGCGCAGCTCCTGAACATGGCGCCGCACCCGGAGGCGAAGCTCTACTACTCGACGATGGTGCAGGACGAGTCGCGCCACGTCGAGGCGTGGCTCCTGCTCGCCCACGAGGCGGGGGGGACGGCGGAGCGCGACCCCTACCTCGACCAGCTTGCGCACATGACCCTCGACTCGGAAACGCTCGAGGAGAAGGTCTTCCTGATGCAGGTTTTCTACGAGCGGCTGATCATCGAGCGCTTCCGCCTGATCGCGCGCTCCTCGCAGGGGACCGTGCTCGAGGATCTCTGCAACCGGCTGATGATCGACGACGGGATCCACCACGGCGCCGGGATGGCGTACGAGCGCGTCCTGCTCGAGCACGCGCCGAAGCGGACGAAGCAGAAGCTCGTCGACGCCGCCAACCGGATGCTGCCGATCTTCGCGAGCCATGCCCTCTGGCGGCCGCAGGAGCGGGCCTGGATCGGCGGCGCGATGCGGTCGCGGGACGTCGAGCGGCTCCGCGCGGACATCGAGGACGGCGTGCGGCTCGCCGCGTCGCTCGGGCTCGACATCTCCGGCATCGAGCTGAACCTGCCGTAGTTCTCAGGCGGGCGGGCGCTCGTCGTAGCGCGGCAGTCCGTCGTCCGGGAGCGGCTGCCACGACGCCGCGTAGGCGACGTACTGGTGCCACTGCGGCCGGATGCCGGGATCGCCGTCGAGCGCGCCCAGGCGGACGCCGATCGTCGCCGGGTCGCCCGGCTTGCTGCTGAAGAGGGCCGAGCCGCAGAGCCCGCAGAAGCTCTTCCCGGCGCCGCGCTCCGGGGCCCAGGTGCGGACGTGCTCCTCGCCGGCGACGATGCGGAACGAGTTCGGTGCCGCCCGGCCGTTCGCGGACGCGGCGGTGCCCGACCGGCGCCGGCAGCGCGTGCAGTGGCAGTACGACGCGGAGACGAACGGCTCGGAGACCTCGAAGCGCACGGCCCCGCAGCCGCAGCCGCCGGTCAGGGGGAGCTCGGGCCCGGCCATCGAGACGAGCCTAGCAACGCGCGTTTTACCTCCGCCTTACGTTGCCCACACCGGCGCCTGACAGCGCCCGCCGACGATGTGGGTCAGAACTCGAGCTCCCTGGAGGCCTTCATGCTCAACCATCGCGTCAGGATCGGAGCCGCCGCGCTCGTCGCGGCAGCCGCGCTCACCGGTACCGCCTTCGCCGGCGGCTTCCAGGATCAGCTGCCGGCCGGCTGGTCGCACGCCGAGATCAACGTCACCGACAAGCGCGGTGTCTCGCACACGATCATCCTCGACCGCGGGCGCGTGCAGTCCGTGTCGGCGGCCGCGATCGTGCTGCGCGAGCGCGACGGCAGCGTCGTCACCGTCCCCGTCAACCCGCAGACGAAGGTCCGCGTGAACGGCACCGCCGCGTCGCTCTCGGGCGTCCGCGCCGGCTTCCGCGCGTTCACGTTCCGCGTCGACGGCGGAGCGGCCAAGCGCGTCGGCGCCTTCGCCCCCCGGACGAGCCCGTAAGATCGCCGCCATGGCCGGCACAGTCTTGCTGGTCGAGGACGAGGAATCGATCGGTGCGCTCGTCCGCGCCTACCTCACGAACGACGGCTACCGCGTCGTCTGGGCCCGCTCGGGCGAGGACGGCCTGGCCGAGCTGGAGCGCCAGCCGGTGCGGCTCGTCCTGCTCGACATCGGGCTCCCCGGGATGGACGGCTTCGAGGTCTGCCGGCGGATGCGCGCGCGCTCGACCGTCCCGATCCTGATGCTGACCGCGCGCGACGAGGAGCCCGACCGGATCGTGGGGCTGGAGGTCGGCGCCGACGACTACGTCACGAAGCCGTTCTCGCCGCGCGAGCTCGTCGCCCGGATGCGGGCGGTCCTGCGCCGCTCCGAGCCGCAGGCGGGGTCGAACGTGGTCGAGCTCGGCGACGTCGCGCTCGAGCGCACGAGCCACGACGTCACTGTCGCCGGCGAGCGGGTCGAGCTGACGACGAAGGAGTTCGATCTGCTCGCGTACTTCCTGACGAACCCGAACGCGGTGCTCTCGCGCGACCTCCTGCTCGACCGCGTCTGGGGCGTCGAGTATCCGGGCGGCACGCGCACGGTCGACGTGCACGTCGCCCAGCTGCGCCGCAAGCTCGGGCGGCCCGATCTGATCCGGACGCTCCGGGGGGCGGGCTACAAGGCCGTTCCGTGATCCGCTCGCTCCGCGGGCGGATGTTCGCGGCGATCGTCGTCGCGATCGTCCTCTCGGTCGCGCTCACCGTCGCGATCGGCGCGACGCTCGCGCGGCGCACGGCGAAGCACGACCTCGCGACGGGCCTTTCCCGCCGCGCCGACCTGCTCTCGGCGCGCGAGCAGCAGCAGCCGAGCCACGTCCTCCAGTCCTACGACTCCGGCGACGTGCACGTCTCGATCAGGCGGGCCCACGACTTCGTCCGGCTTGTCCCGTCGACCTCGCACCCGTCGGACGGGAAGCTCCCGGGAGGGCTCCTCTACTCGTACCGGCCGCTCCGCGACCGCGGGATGCTGCTGACCCGGCGCAACGCGCTCAGGCCGGGCGACTGGCGGCCCTTCGTCGAGAGCCTGCTGATCGCGGGCCTGGTCGGCTCCGCGGTCGCCGCCGCGGCCTCGTTCCTGCTCTCGCGCTCGATCGCGCGCCCGGTCCGGCGGGTGGCGCGCGCGAGCCGGGCGCTCGCCGAGGGCGGCACACCCGAGCCGCTGCCGCTCGAGGGCGCGGCGGAGCTCGTCTCGCTCTCGCGCTCGTTCAACGAGATGTCCGCGCAGCTGCGGGCCGCGCGCGAGGCCGAGCGCACCTTCCTGCTCAGCGTCAGCCACGAGCTGAAGACGCCGCTGACGGCGATTCGCGGGTACGCCGAGGGGCTGGCCGAGGGCGCGGTCGACCTCGAAGAGGCGACCGAGGTGATCGGCCGCGAGGCGGGGAGGCTCGAGCGGCTCGTCCGCGACCTGCTCGAGCTCGCGCGGATGAACCGGATCGAGTTCGCCGTCAGGCACGACCGGGTCGACCTCGCGGACGCCGCGCGCGAGGTGGTGACGCGCTACGAGCCGCAGTCGCGCGCGCTCGGCGTGCGGCTCGAGCTCGACATCGACCGCCCCGCGCCCGCGATCGCAGACGGCGGCCGTGTCGTCCAGGTCGCGTCGAACCTCGTCGAGAACGCGCTGCGCGAGACCTCCGCCGGAGGCACCGTGACGGTGCGCGCGCGGCCCGGCGTCCTCGTCGTCGAGGACTCCGGCCCCGGGCTGACGCCGGAGGAGGCGGAGCGCGCGTTCGAGCGCTTCTACCTCTACGAGCGGTACAAGGGCCGGCGCCCGGTCGGGACGGGGCTCGGGCTCTCGATCGTGAAGGAGCTGACCCAGGCGATGGGCGGCAGCGTCTCCGTGGCCGGCTCCGTCTTCACCGTCAGGCTGCCGTCAGGGCCGGAGCGTCGAGGTGTCGACGACCTCGAAGCTCGAGCCCTTGACCCGGCCGAGCGCGTGTAGGTCGTCGTTCGACCAGCCCCGGTTCGGCGCGCCGGAGACGAACCAGCTCGAGCCGTTGTCGGCGACGATCATCCCGTAGCGCTCGAGCGCTTCGAGCACGATCCGCGACTGGCGCGGGAAGCCGCTCGTGTCGAACCCGGCCCTGAGGCGCACGCGCAGGCCCATCGGCGGCAGGCTCGGGTCGGTCAGCGAGCTCGCGAAGTGCCGCGCGGGATAGACGTAGGCGCGGCGCGTGCGGGCGACGGTGAACCGCAGCGCGTGGTCGATCCGGCCGCGGGCGACCTCGTCGTAGCGGGCGAGGCCGGGGAGGATCGGCAGGCCCGCGGCGTCGGCGGACGTCCAGCCGGCGGGCCGCAGCGCGTTCGAGCGGAGGCTCCAGATCGCGCCGGAGCCCGCATGCCACCGCGGGTAGAGGGCGTAGAGCTCGTAGAGCTTGCAGCTCGAGCGGTCGACGACGATCGCGTGCCGGTCGCCGCCCGCGGAGCGCCCGCCTTCGATCGGGACGTTCGCAGGGATCGGATAGGGGCCCTTGTCGCTCTCGTCGGCGTACTCGAAGCGGACGCGCACCTTCGGCTGCCTGCCCGAGACGACGGTGAACGGGATCCCGATCGGCCGGCCCTCGTAGAGCCCGGAGCCGAAGTCGGCGTGGAGGCCGGCGCCGGCGCCGATCGAGGCGATGATCGCGTCCGAGCCGGCGGCGACCGGGAGCCTGTCGACGGGCCGGTTCCACGGGTTCGACGGCGGAAAGATCGGGCACGACGGGGCGCCAGGCACTCTCGGCGCCGAGCCGGCGACGGCGGTGGCGAGCACCGCTGCCAGCGCGAGGCGGATCATGGCGACAGCCGCTCTGTCGTCCAGCCCTCGCGCGCGCGCGTGAAAATGACCCGGTCGTGGAGGCGGTCGTCACGGTGCTCCCAGAACTCGAACCGGTCCGGCTCGAGCCGGTAGCCGCCCCAGAACTCCGGACGCGCCGGGTCGCCGACGGTGGCGACGCGCGCCTCGAGCTCCGCGCGGCTCGCGATCGGCTCGCTCTGCCGCGACGCGGCAGCGCTGCGGCGGCTCCCGAGCGGCCGGGTGGCCCAGTAGGCGTCCGACTCCGCCGGCGAGATCCGGCCGACGGCTCCCTCGATCCGCACCTGCCTGCCCGGCCGGTGGAAGAGAAGCGCCGCACGCGGATTCGCCGCGAGCTCCCGGCCCTTACGGCTCTCGTAGTTCGTGAAGAA
>DAISLG010000173.1:0-4961 GCA_036820565.1 Gaiellaceae bacterium
CGCCCAGAGAGAGCGCGAGCGCGAGCCCCTGGACGACGTCGCTGGCGCCGCGGGTGACGACGTGGAGGCCGAGCACGCGCCGCGACTCGGGCTCGAAGACGATCTTGAAGAGGCCGTGCGTCTGGTTCGTGAACGCCGATCTCGTCACGTTCCTGACCGGGTTGACGACCGTCTCGTACGAGAGGCCCCGCTTCTGCGCCTCCTGCTCGGAGAGGCCGACGCTCGCGATCTCCGGGTCGGTGAAGATCGCGGTCGGCAGGAAGTCGTAGCTCGCCGGCCGGGCGGACGCGAACATGTCGTCGACGGCGATCCGCGCCTGGTACTGCGCGATCGGCGTGAACTGCGCGAGCCCCGTCACGTCGCCGGCCGCCCAGACCCCGTCGGCGCTCGTCCGCAGGTACTCGTCGACGACGATCCCGCGCGGGGTGTGCTCGACGCCTGCGGTCTCGAGGTCGAGCTCCTCGACGTTGATCGCGCGGCCCGAAGCGAGCAGCAGCTTCTCGACGCGGAGCTCGCGCCCGCCCGGGTCGAGCGTGACGACGACCTCGTCACCCTCCCTGCGGACCGCTGCCGCGCGCGTCTCGTGGACGAGCTCGATCCCGTCGTCCTCGAGCGCCTTCTGCACCTCCTCGGCGGCCTCGCGGTCGGCTCGGGCGGCCATATGCGGGCCGCCGTTCACGATCGTCACGCGCGTGCCGAAGCGAGCGAAGATCTGGCCGAACTCGAGGCCGACGGGCCCTCCGCCGAGCACGAGCATCGACGCGGGCAACTCCGTCAGCTCCAGCGCGGAGACGTGGTCGACCCAAGGGACGTCGCCGATCCCCTCGATCTCCGGCACCGCGGTGCGCGAGCCGGTCGCGATCAAGATCCGCTCGGCTTCGAGCTCGCGGTCGCCGACCCGGAGCGTCCTCGGGCCGACGAACGTCGCCTCGCCCTCGATCGTCGTGAGGCCCTGACCCTCGAGGTCCGCGACCCACGTCTCCTGCGCCTTCATCAGGTCCTCCTTGCGGCCCCGGATCCGCGCGAGGTCCGGCACGGCGCGGCCGACGTCGAGCCCGATCTGGCCCGCAAGCTCGTTGATGTCGTGCAGGAGGTCGGCGGCGACGATGTAGGCCTTCGTCGGCTTGCACGCGACGTTCGGACAGCTGCCGCCCCAGCGCGTCCGCTCGACGAGAGCGACCTTCGCGCCGTAGTCCCGTGCCGCCTTGCTCGCTCCGTCGCGGGCCGCCGAGCCCCCGCCGAGCACGATCAGGTCGAACTTCTCGGTTTCCATGCGGTGCAGTCTCTCCCACCCGGCGAGCGTTACGGTAGCCCGATGGACGACTCGCGCCTGATCGAGTCCCTCCGCGCCGGCGACGAGGCCGCCTTCGCGCGCGTACTCGAGGAGTACCGGCCGTCGATGATCCGGATCGCGATGCTCTACGTCCGCAGCCGTGCCGTCGCCGAGGACGTCGTGCAGGACGCCTGGGTCGGCGTGCTGCGCGGGATCGACCGGTTCGAGGGCCGCTCGTCGTTGAAGACCTGGCTCTTCACCATCGTCGCGAACACGGCGAAGACGCGCGCGGTGCGCGAGGCCCGGAGCGTGCCGTTCTCCTCGCTCGGCGACGGCGAGGGACCGGCGGTCGACCCCGACCGCTTCGACGAGACGGCGCAGTGGTCGTCGCCGCCCGGCTCCTGGGCAGAGCTGCCGGAGCGCCGGCTCGAGGCCCGCGAGACGCTCGGCAGGATCGGCGCCGCGATCAATGAGCTGCCCGAGCGCCAGCGCGAGGTGATCGTCCTCCGCGACGTCGAGGGCTTCTCGGCGGAGGAGACGTGCAACGTCCTCGGCCTGACGGAGACGAACCAGCGGGTGATCCTGCACCGCGCACGGTCGAAGGTGCGGGAAGCGCTCGAGCACTATCTTCGAGGAGAGATGTAGATGCAGGTCGCGGAAGGACTCAGCTGCCAGGAGCTCGTCGAGCTCGTGACCGACTACCTCGAGGGCGCGCAGACCCCCGAGACGCGGGAACGGTTCGAGACCCACATCGGCGGCTGCGACGGCTGCGCGGCGTACCTCGAGCAGATGCGCGAGACGATCCGGCTGACGGGCCGCCTGACGCCGGAGTCGCTCGATCCCGAGGCGAGGCGGACGCTGCTCGAGGCGTTCCGCGGCTGGATGCGACGCTAGCTCCGTTACGCTCGCGCCGTGGCGGTGTGCACGCAGTGCGGGCGGGAAAGCCCCGACGGCTTCGCATTCTGCGGGAGCTGCGGGTCGAGCCTTGCCGAGGCGGCGCCCCCGCGAGAGGTGCGCAAGACGGTCACGGTCGTCTTCTGCGACGTGACCGGCTCGACCGCGTTGGGGGAGCGACTGGACCCGGAGGCATTGCGGCGGACGATGAGCCGCTACTTCGACGAGATGCGGACGATCCTCGAGCGGCACGGCGGCAGCGTCGAGAAGTTCATCGGGGACGCGGTCATGGCGGTGTTCGGGATCCCGCAGGTGCACGAGGACGACGCGCTCCGCGCGGTCCGGGCCGCGGCCGAGATGCGCGAGGCGCTCGGCGGGATGGAGATCGAGGGCCGGATCGGCGTCAACACGGGCGAGGTCGTGGCCGGGGGCGGCGAGACGCTCGTCACGGGAGACGCCGTCAACGTCGCCGCGCGGCTCGAGCAGGCGGCCGCCCCGGGCGAGATCCTGATCGGCTCCTCGACGCTCGGGCTCGTCCGCGGCGCGGTCACGACGGAGCCGGTCGACCCGCTCGAGCTGAAGGGCAAGGCGGAGCCGGTCGCGGCGCACCGGCTGGTCTCGGTGGATCCGGACGCAGCCGCATTCGCACGGCACCTCGACACGCCGCTCGTCGGGCGTGAACGCGAGCTCGGGCTCCTCCGCGGGACGTTCGAGCGCGCCGTCTCGGAGAGCGCGTGCCAGCTGTTCACTCTGCTCGGACCGGCAGGGGTCGGAAAGTCGCGTCTCGTCGCCGAGCTGCTCGGTTCCGCCGACGCCACCGTGCTGCGAGGTCGCTGTCTCGACTACGGGGAAGGCATCACCTTCTGGCCGGTGATCGGGATGTTGAAGGAGCTCGGTCCGCGCGGGGAACAGGTGCTCGAGCACGTCGCCGAGGGAGGTGGCTCGTCTGCCGCCGAGATCTTCCTCGCGGTCCGCCGGCTGCTCGAGGAGCTTGCCTCGGAACGGCCGCTGATCGTCTTCTTCGACGACATCCACTGGGGGGAGCCGACGTTCCTCGACCTGGTCGACCACATTGCGGACCTCTCGCGGGGCGCCCCGATCCTGCTGCTTTGCGTCGCGCGGCCCGAGCTGCTCGACGAGCGTCCCGGCTGGGCGGGCGGCAAGCTGAACGCAACGACGGTTTTGCTGGAGCCGCTCTCGGCGGACGAGTGCGGCCGGCTGATCGAGGCGCTCGACAGCGAGGTCGACGAGGCGGTGCGGTCCCGCATCGCCGAGGCGTCGGAGGGGAACCCGCTCTTCGTGGAGGAGATGCTGGCGCTCGCGCGCGACGGCGGGCCCGTGACCGTTCCGCCCACGATCCAGGCGCTCCTCGCCGCACGCCTCGACCGCCTGGGGAGCGACGAGCGCTCCGTCGTCGAGCGCGGCTCGGTGGAGGGAACGATCTTCCACACCGGAGCCGTCCGCGAGCTGGCCGCCGACCGCGGTCGGGGCGACGTGAGCGCGCAGCTCGCCGGGCTCGTGCGCAAGGAGCTGATCCGCCCGGAGCGGGCCACGTTCGCCGACGAGGAGGCCTACCGCTTCCGCCACCTGCTGATCCGCGATGCCGCCTACGACTCGCTCCCCAAAAAGACGCGGGCGGAGCTCCACGAGCGCTTCGCCGGCTGGCTCGAGTCGCAACCGGTCGAGCTCGTCGAGCAGGACGAGATCCTTGGTCACCACCTCGAGCAGGCCGCCCTGTGCCGGCGCGAGCTCGGCGAGCCGAACGCCGGAATCGAGACTCGGGCCGCCGAGCGTCTCGCGGGGGCCGGCGCGAAGGCGCTCGCGCGCGACGACACGCCGGCGGCGGACAACTTGCTCACGCGGGCGCTCGACCTTCTCGGCCCGGACGGACCGGCACGGGCGCCGCTCCTCGTGCAGCTGCTCACCGCGCTGATCGGCAGAGGCGATTTCACCCGCGAAGACCGGTTGATCGCCGAGCTCGAGAGCGACGACGACCCGAGCTTCCGGATGCACGGAAGGCTCGCCCGGCTGGACCTCAGGATCCGGACGGATCCGGAGCCTACTGTGGTCGAGCAGGCCCGGCGGACGGCCGAGGAGGCGATCGACCTGTTCGAGCGCACGGGTGACGAGCTGGGGCTGGCGAGCGCCTGGAGCTTGTCCTTCTTCGTCTCGTGGCTCGGCAGCCGCAGCGATCCGGCGCTTGCGGCGGTCGAACGGGCCATCGAGCACGCGACACGGGCGGGGGATTCGGTCCTGGCAGCGCAGTTGCAGGTGCACTCGACCGGACCGCTCATGTTCGGCCCGCTCGACCCCGGGACGATCCGGTCGAAGCTCGACGCGATGCGGCCGATCGCGCAGAGGAGCCCGCGAGTGGAGGCTGCGGTCCTGTGGGTCGAGGCAGTGCTCGCCATACAGGAGGGCGGCTTCGCAGAGGCGCAGTCGTCGTACGAGCGCGCGGACGCGATCCTCGCCGACCTCGGGATGGCGATGATCCGCCAGGTGATGCAGCCGATCGCGGGGGACATCGCGCTGGCCGAGGGGCGGCCACGCGATGCGGTCGGGATCTTCCGCGCAGCCTACGAGGCGATGGGCGAGCTGGGCGAGGTGAGCTTCCGATCGACGATCGCGGTTCAGCTCGCCCAAGCGCTCTACGAGGCGGGTGACCTGGACGAGGCGGAGCGCTTCGCGATCGAAGGGGAGGAGATGGGCGCGGAGGAGGACGTCGTCAACTTCGCCTACGGCCGCGGCACCCGCGCGAGGGTCGCAGCCGATCGCGGGCGGCTCGCCGAGGCCG
>DAISLG010000174.1:0-4901 GCA_036820565.1 Gaiellaceae bacterium
CTGATCTGCTCCTTGCGCCAAGAGTCGACCTTGCCGTGGTCGCCCGAGAGCAGGACGTCGGGCACCTTCCAGCCGCGGAACTCGGGCGGCCGCGTGTAGTGCGGGTGCTCCAGCCCGCCGCCGAACTCGGCCGAGAAGCTCTCGCTCTCGCCGGAGCCCTCCGAGAGTGCGCCCGGGAGCCGCCGCGCGATCGCGTCGACGAGCACCATCGCGGGCAGCTCGCCGCCGGAGAGGACGTACGGGCCGATCGAGATCGCGTCGGAGCAGAGATGCGTGACGACGCGCTCGTCGAACCCTTCGAACCGCGACGACAGGAGCGTCACCTTCGGCTCGGCGGCGAGCTCCTCGACGACCGCCTGCGTGAGCTGGCGGCCCTGCGGGGTCAGCGCGATCACACGGTGGTCGGGCGTGCCGCCGTACGCGGCGTCGAGCGCGGCCGCGACGACGTCGACCCGGAGCACCATCCCGGCGCCGCCGCCATAGGGGGTGTCGTCGACCTGGCCCGCGCGGAGCGGCGTCGTGTCGCGGTAGCTGAACAGCCGGAGGTCGAGCTCCGTGCCGAGCACCGTCGAGACCGGGCGCTGCTCCGTCATCCAGGCGAAGGCATGCGGAACGAGAGTGAAGACGTCGAGCTGCAAAGGAGCAGTGAGGTTATCCGGCGTCCGCGAAGCCGGGCGAGACAACGATGCGGCCCGCGTCGAGATCGACCCGCTCGACGCACGCGGAGACCAACGGGAGCACGAGACCGGTGTCGAGCTCGAGCACGTCGTTCGCGGGAGCGGGCGTCACGTCGGCGACCCGCCCGAGCGGCCGCTCTCCCTCGACGACCTCGAGGCCGACGAGCTGGAAGACGTAGTACGCGCCCTCCTCGGGCTCGGGGAGCGTGTCACGGGCGACCTCGATCGCCTCGCCCCGCTCGACGGGCCGGTCGAGCCGGACGACGAGCCGGCCTCCGGAGCGCTTCGACGAGACGACTTCCGCGGGCTCGCCGCCGACGACGACGCGCGCGCCGACGGCGAAGCGCTCGGGAGCCTCGCTCGGCCGCTCGACGACGAAGGATCCGTCCAGGCCGTGCGCGCGGCCGACGCGGCCGACGTCAATCAACGACTTCGAGCTGCACGCGACGGTTCTCGTGGATCGCGCTCGCACGGACGACCTGCCGGAGGGCGCGCACGATCCGCCCGTTCCGGCCGATCACCTTGCCCACGTCGTCGGGCGCGACGCTGAGGAGGAGCACGATCTCGCCGTCACGCTCCTCCGTCTCGACCCGGACCGCGCCCGGATCGTCGACGAGCTCGCGCGCGAGGTACGCAAGGAGCTCAGCCACCGATGTTCTTGGCCCGGAGCAGGCGGGAGACGGCCTCGGTGGGCTGCGCGCCCTTCGAGATCCAGTCCTTCACCCGCTCCTCGTCGAACTCGATCAGCGAGGGCTCGCTCTGGGGGTTGTACCGGCCGACGATCTCGAGGAACTTGCCGTCCCTCGGCGAGCGCGAGTCGGTCGCGACGACGCGGTAGATCGGGTTCTTCTTCGACCCGACGCGCGCCAGTCTCAGTTTCACTGCCATCTCCTACCTCCGTCCGGCGTTCGTGAGTTCGGGCGGGAGCGCCGGCAGCTTCCCCTTGCCCATCTGCTTCATCATCTTCTCCATCTGCTTCCGCGCCGCGAGCAGTTGGTTGACCTCCTGCACCGTAGCGCCGGACCCCCTCGCGATGCGGATTCGCCGCTTGCCGTCGATCACGTGGGGCAGCCGCCGCTCCTGCGGGGTCATCGAGAGGACGATCGCCTCGACCCGCGCGAGCTGCCTCTCGTCGATCTCGAGGCCGGCGAGCTCCTTGCCGAGCCCGGGGACGAGCTTGAGCACGCCCTGGAGCGGCCCCATGCGCCGCAGCATCTTGTAGGCGGAGAGGAAGTCGTCGAACGTGAACTTCCCCTTCGCGAGGCGCTGCTCCATCGCGGCCTGCTCGTCCTCGTCCGCGGCGGCCTCGGCCTTCTCGACGAGGCTGAGGATGTCCCCCATGCCGAGGATGCGCGAGGCCATGCGGTCGGGATGGAAGACCTCGAGCTGGTCGAGCTTCTCCCCGACCGAGACGAACTTGATCGGCTTGCCCGTGACGGCCTTGACCGAGAGGGCCGCGCCGCCGCGCGCGTCCCCGTCGAGCTTCGTCAGGACGACGCCGTCGAACGCGACGCGCTCGTCGAAGGCCTGCGCGACGTTGACGGCCTCCTGGCCGGTCATCGCGTCGACGACGAGCAGGACGTTCGTCGGCCGCGCCTCCCTGCGCACGCGTGCGAGCTCGTCCATCAGCTCCTCGTCGATCTGGAGCCGGCCGGCCGTGTCGACGACGACGACGTCGAGGCCGTCGGCCCGGGCCCGCTCGATCCCCGTGCGGGTCGCCTCGACGGGGTCGGTCGTCTCCTCGCGGTAGACCGGAACCTGGATCTGCTTGCCGAGCTGCTCGAGCTGGTCGATCGCGGCGGGCCGCTGCAGGTCGGCCGCGACGAGCCCGGGCTTCTTGCCCTCGCGCCGCAGGTGCAGGGCGAGCTTCGCCGCGGTCGTCGTCTTGCCGGAGCCCTGGAGGCCGGCGAGCAGGATCACCGTCGGCGGCTTCCCGAACGTGAGCCGGGAGTCGCCCGAGCCCATCAGCGCCGTGAGCTCCTCGTGCACGATCTTCACGACCTGCTGGCCGGGCGTCACGCTCTTCGTCACGTCGGCGCCGAGTGCGCGCTCGCGCACGGCCGCGACGAACTCCTTCACGACCTGGAAATTGACGTCCGCCTCGAGCAGCGCGAGCCGGATCTCGCGCATCGCGCGCGAGATCGCCTCCTCGTCGAGCCTCCCTTGCTTGCGGAGGTCGCCGAGCGCCGCCTGGAGCTTCGCTGAGAGCGTGTCGAACACGGCCCAGAAGTGTACGTATCGCGAACCGGACGCTTATTCTCCGTGGCCAGCCAACGGAAGGGGTAGGGCATGGCCAGTATCGCCAAGGTCGTGACGATCATCGGCTCGTCGCCGGAGAGCTTCGCGAAGGCCGCCGACGCAGCAGTTCAGGAGGCTGCGAAGACGTTGCGCGGGATCACCGGCGCCGACGTCGTCTCGATGAGCGCCGAGGTCGGAGGTGACCGGATCACGGAGTACCGGACGACCGTCAACATCGCGTTCGCGATCGAGCGTTAGAGCTCGTTTCGTGATGAGACCTCGCTGACGGGGTGCGCAGCGCGGCACGACGGCACAGCGTTTCATTCTGGAACGAGCTCTTAGCCGGAGACGAGCGCGCGGGCGAAGTCCTGCGGGTCGAACGGGCGCAGGTCGTCGAGGCCCTCGCCGACGCCTACGAGCTTGACCGGAAGGCCGAGCTCGTAGGCGATCGCGACGGCGATGCCGCCCCGGGCCGACCCGTCGAGCTTCGTCAGGGCGACGCCGGTGACCCCGACCGCCTCGCCGAAGAGCCGCGCCTGCTGGAGGCCGTTCTGGCCGGTCGTCGCGTCGACGACGAGGAGCGTCTCGTGCGGCGCCCCTTCGAGCCTGGCGGCGATCACGCGGCGCACCTTCGCGAGCTCCTCCATCAGGTTCGACTGGGTGTGGAGGCGGCCCGCCGTGTCGACGATGACGATGTCCCGCCCGCGCTCGACGGCGTCGTAGGCGACCGCGGCCGGGTCGCTGCCGCGCGTCGCGCCGACGAATTCGGCGCCGGCCCGTTCGGCCCAGATCTCGAGCTGCTCCTCGGCCGCGGCGCGGAACGTGTCGGCGGCGCCGAGCGTGACCGAGCGGCCGTGCTCGCGGAGCTTCTGCGCGAGCTTCCCGATCGTCGTCGTCTTGCCGGTGCCGTTGACGCCGACGACGAGGATCACGCTCGGGCGCGCCTGGACGGCGAGCGTCGGCGGCTCGCCGAGCATCGCCGCGATCTCCTCTGCGAGCGCGGCGTTCAGGTCGGTCAGGTCGGCGCGGATCTCGAGCCGGCGCACGAGCTCGGCGGTCGCGCGGACGCCGACGTCGCCGGCGATCAGCGCCTCCTCGAGCCGCTCCCAGTCCTCGACGTTGCCCGGGTCGAAGACTGCTGCGGCGAGCTCGCCCGTGAGCGCGCGCCGCGACTTGCCGAGCGAGTCGCGCAGGCGGCCGAAGAAGCCGGAGCGCTGCTCCTCGGTCTCCTCAGGCCCCCCGGGCTCGCCAAGGAGCTCTGCCCAGCTGCGCGCCATCAGGGCGCACGTTAGCTCACGCCGTCGCGGCGGCCGCCTCCTCGCGTGGGAGGCGGCGGGAGACGATCTGCGAGACCCCGTCGCCGCCCATCGTGACGCCGTAGAGGACGTCGGCCGCCTCCATCGTCCGCTTCTGGTGCGTGATCACGATGAACTGGGCGCGGTCGGCGTAGCGGCGCAGGAGCTCGACGAACCGGCCGATGTTGGCGTCGTCGAGCGCCGCCTCGACCTCGTCTAGGAGGTAGAACGGAGACGGCTTCGCGAGGAACAACGAGAAGAGGAACGAGATCGCGCCGAGCGCCTTCTCGCCGCCGGACAGCAGCGACAGCCGGGTCACGCGCTTGCCCGCCGGGCGCAGCTCGACCTCGATCCCCGGGCCGATCTCGTCGCCCTCCTCGGGCTCGGTCAGCCGGAGCCGCCCTTCCCCGCCGGGGAAGAGGGTCGCGGCGACCTCGGCGAAGTTCGTCTGCACAGCCTCGAAGGTCTCCGCGAAACGCTGCTCGACGGTCGCGGCGAGATCGTTCCGCAGCGTCTCGAGCTCGTCGAGGCTCGCCTCGAGGTCGGCGCGCTGGGTGGAGAGCTCGTCGAGCCGCTCCTGCTCGCGCTCGTACTCCTCCTGCGCGAGCGGGTTCACGTGGCCGAGCAGCTCGCGCCGACGCTCGAGCCGCTCGAGCGTCGCGGCAAGCGCGTCGCGGTCGTCGCCCTCGGC
>DAISLG010000175.1:0-4876 GCA_036820565.1 Gaiellaceae bacterium
CGTTCCAGTTCGTCTTCGTGCTGCTCCAGTCGGCGGCGTTCGGCGGCGTCTTCACCGGCTTCGGGATCGCGCGGGACTTCGAGAGCGGCTTCGCGCGGCGGCTGCTCGTGGCGGCGCCGAGGCGCAGCGGTCTGATCGCGGGCTACGCGCTCGGCGCGCTGCTGCGCTGGTCGATGGTCGCGTTGCTCCTGACGATCGTCGCGCTCGCCGCGCGGATGCAGATCGGCGGCAGCGGCATCGACCTGGTCGGGCTGTACGGCCTCGCGCTCCTCCTCAACCTCACCGGGATCCTCTGGGCCGCGGGCGTCGCCATGCGCTTCCGCTCCGTTCAGGCGGGGCCGCTGATGCAGACTCCGGTGTTCATGGTGCTGTTCCTCGCGCCGGTCTACGTGCCGCTCCACCTCCTGACCGGCTGGATCCATGCGGTCGCGTCCGTCAACCCGATGACCGCGCTCCTCGGCACGGGCCGCGGGCTGATCGCGGGCGATCCGCACGACGTCCTGATCGCGCTCGCGCTCGCGTTCGGGCTCCCCGCCCTGTTCTCGCTGTGGGCGCTGCGCGGGCTGCGGAGGGCCGAGGCGGCCGGGTGAGCCACAAGGGGGTAGACACAACTTAGACAAAGCGGTAGCTTGTGGCGATGTCGCTCGATCCCGCCGTCTCGACGATCCCGTGCGAGATCACGGACTCGACGCTCCCGGACGGCGTCCACCTGGTGGCCGCGGACGGCGAGCTCGACGTCTACTCGGCAGAGGCGCTCAAGGGCGCGCTCTGGCCGCTCGCGTCGGAGCCGCGCGCACGCGTCGTCGCCGACCTCACGAACGTGGCCTTCATCGACTCGACGGCGCTCGGCGTCGTCTCCGGAGCGGCACGCCTGCTGCGCGAGAGCGGCGGCGACGTCGTCGTCGTCGCGACCGACCCGCGCCTCGTACGCGTGTTCGAGATCACGGGGCTGACGCGGACGATCCGCCTGCGGTCGACGATCGCGGAGGCGGTGGCCGACCTTGGAGCGTGAAGCGCAGCTCGACCCGGGACGGGAGGACGGATGAGCACGCTCGAGCGGGCGCGTCCGTCGAACGGCGCGCAGGAGGCGAAGCCGCTGCTGCTCTTCTTCCACTCGCTCTCCTCCGGCCGGTGCCGCCGCGTCGAGGGCTTTCTCGCCCAGGTGCTCCAGCGGCGCCGAAACCACGAGACGTTCACCGTGCACCCGATCGCCGCCGAGCACCGGCCCGACCTGATCGAGCGGTTCGACGTGGACCGGCTGCCGACGCTGATGGTGATCGAGCGCAAGACCGTGCGCGGCCGGATCGCCGAGCCCCGCGGCTGCGAGGAGATCCAGACCCTCCTCGCACCGTGGCTCAAGTAGCAGGCTGAGCGTCCGGCTCTGGCGACGGCGACTCGGCGTCCTGCGCCTCGTTTCCGTGCTGGAGGCCGGGGTCGCGCTTGTCGAACACGATCTGGCTGACGAAGGTGTCGACGTCCTCGTGGATCACCCGCTCGACCCGCCGCGCGAAGAGCTCATACGCCTCGGCGTGCGTCCGCTTGCGGTAGGTGCCGGTGAGCTGGAGGAACTGCCAGCCCTCGATCTTCAGCCACTCGGCGGTCTTGCGGTAATGCCGCCAGCGGTCGCCGAAGTGGAAGAACTCCTCGGTGGCGATCGAGATCGCGACCGCGAGGCTGACGACGAATGTCACCCAGCGGAGGTAGACCGCGCCCTTGTCGCCCAGGTTGAGGCTGACGAGGGCCGGGACGATCACGCCGCCGAGAATCGCGGTCAGGCGCAGTGCGTAGTAGGCGCGACGCGCCCGCGTCGCGGCGCGCTCCGTCCAGACGACGCGGTCGATCCAGCGCGACCGGAGCGCGTGCTTCTGGACGTCGTTGAGGCGGAGCTGCTCGACGAGCTCGACGACGTCCGCCCGAAACCACGACTGGTAGTCCTCGGGCTCGCGCATCACTTGGCGACGCGGCCGAACCCGTCGACCTGGGAGATGTAGCGGAGCCGGCGCATCACCTGGCCGCCGTTCGAGTCGTCGCCGACGGCGGTGTTGCCCTCGATCGCGTTGAACTTGCCGCCGCCGAGATACTCCTCGACGATCCCGATGTGGTCGGGCACGCCCCCGTCCCAGTTGTAGATCGCGATGTCGCCCGCCCTCGGCTCGGTGCGTCCGATCCACTGGCCGGTGCCGCGGAGCCAGGCCTCGGTCGTGGGGACGTAGGTGCAGCCGTTCGGGTAGCAGCCGGCGCCCTTGTAGCCGGCGGCGATCACCGTCTTCGCGCCCTGCTTGAAGCAGTAGCTGACGAAGATGTTGCACCACGGGACGGCGTCCACCCCGAACCACTTGCCGTAGGCCGTCTTGTTCGAGCCGGCAGGCTTCTCGGTGTCGTCGAGGTGCTTCAGCGCCTCTGCGAGCGCCTTCTCGCCCGGCGTCGTGCCCGTCAGCGAGGCCAGCGCCCGCGTCACCTGCGGCGAGGTCTTCTTCGCCCCGCGGAGGGCCTTCCGCGTCTCCGGGCCGACGACCCCGTCCGCGTCGAGCTTGTGGGCCCGCTGGAAGGCCTTCACCGCCGCCCCGGTCGCGACGCCGTAGTTTCCGTCGATCGGCCCCGGGCTGAACCCGAGCGCCTGGAGCTTCTGCTGGATCGTCATCACGTCGGGGCCCTTCATCAACGGGCTCGTCACGTGCAGGTCCTGCGGCATCAAACCACCTCCACTTTTTGGAACCCCTCGGCGATCTCGTCGCGCCGCGAGTGCGTCTTGCCCTTGCGGTACTCGGCGATGTACGCCTGGAAGTCCCATGTGTCCAGGAATTTCTCCGCCGCGTCGCGGCCGGACTGGTAGAGCGCCTGCGCGCGTTCCGGCGTGAGCCCGAACTCGGTCGTGCCCACGCCGAGCGTCGGGATCCCGATCGTCCGCGCGAACTGCGCCTTCTCGACGTAGAGCCGGTCGTGCGCCTCCATCATCGTGTGCACCATCGACGAGAGCAGGTCGACGAGCCCTCTGGCTCCACGCGGCCCGTGCTCCGGCTTCGGCAGCCGGGCCGTGATCGGCGTCTTCGGGTCGGGCTCCACGAGCAGGAGGCCGAAGGTCGGCCAGTCGGGCTCCGCCTCGTCGGCGCAGTCGAACAGCCAGACCGGGAAGTTGGAGAGCATGCCGCCGTCGACGATCACGTGCTCGTGGTTCGTCTCCCGGTTCTCGATCCGGACGGGCTCGAAGAAGATCGGGATCGACATGCTCATCCGCACAGCGAGCGCGACGTCGAGCTCGCGCGGGTCGAGCCCGATCACGTGCGCGTCGCGTGGGAGCACGAGCAGGTTCCGCCCCGAGATGTCCGACGCGATCACCTGGAGCCGCGACCTGAACTTCGGGTCGCTGAAGTCAGTCTCGAGGTCGGCGAACGTCGTCACGCCCTTCGCCGCGAGCAGGTCGCCGATCCAGGCGACGAAACGGTCGCCCTCGAAGATGCCCTGGTCCAGCAGCAGGCTGAGCGGGATGCCTGCCAACGGGATCCGGTCCTCCCAGCCCTTGTCCTCGAACTGCTTGAAGTCGAGGCCGAAGACGATCTCCTTCAGCTCCGCCGAGCCGTAGCCCGCGGCGATCAGCGCCGCCGTGATCGCGCCCGCGGAGGTGCCGGCGACGTTCTGCGGCCGGTACCCGCGCTCGTCGAGCACGGCGTACGCGCCGGCGAGGCCGATCCCCTTGACCCCGCCTCCCTCGCAGACGAGATCGCAGTAGCGATCGAGGTCGTGCGCCGCAGCAACCGCAGGATCGGGCGTCGCCATCGCGACTCCTTTCCGTCGTTGCCGCGTCGGACCCTACACTCCTCGCCGTGAATGTCCAGCGTTTCGCGCGGGAGCTGCCGCAGATCGACGGATCGAGGTTCCAGGACGTGCTCGAGGCCGTGCCCGGGCTCGCGGCGAGGAACAACCTCGCGCTCGTCAACCTCGCCGCGTCGTGCCTCGAGCCGGGCGAGAGCTACGTCGAGATCGGGACGTTCAAGGGCACGAGCCTGATCGCAGCGATGCGCGGCAACGACGGTGACTTCGTCGCGATCGACAGCTTCACGATGGAAGGCGGCTCGCGCGAGACGCTCGAGACGAACCTCGCGCGCTTCGGGCTCGCGGGCGCAGCGATCCTCGAGGGCGACGCGTTCGAGCTCCTCCGGGGCGGGGCGCTCGGCGAGCGGCGGGTCGGCGTCTGGTACTACGACGCGTTCCACTCGTACGAGGCGCAGCTCGACGGGCTACGCCTCGCGGAGCCCCATCTCGCGGACGAAGCCGTCCTGATCGTCGACGACTCCGACTGGGAGCAGGTCGGCCGCGCGACGCGCGACTACCTGGCCGGCGAGCCGCGCGCGAGCTTGCTCTTCGAGATCGGGGGGAAAGACCACGGCGCGCCCGACTGGTGGGAGGGCGTTCACGTGCTCAGATTCGCCCGCTGAAGGTGTCGTCACCCCTCGAGGCGCTCGCGGACCGGGGGTACCCATCCGGGGTCAAACCGCGTTGTAACTCATATGAAGGCGCTCCTTTCCCTCCTCGCCATCGTCCTCGGCCTCGCCGCCGGGCCGGCGAGCGGCAGCTCCGGGACGCAGTCGTTCCGGCTCCCCGACGGGTCGGCCGCCTGCTCCTACCGCAGCCCGGGCGTGCTGGCCTGCCGCTCGACAGCGGTTCGCTCGGCGCTCGTCCTCTCGGCGAAGGGCGCGCCGCGCGCCGCCACGATGGACGTCGCGTGGGACGCGTCGACACCGGTGCTGACGCGGTTCGAGCGGGGCGGGATCTCCTGCAGCGTCGTCTCGGCCGCGATCCTGTGCCGGAACCGGAGCGGCTACACGATCTCGCTCGGCAGGCACCGCATCGGCGCCGCGGGCTAACCGCCGAACTCGTC
>DAISLG010000176.1:0-4870 GCA_036820565.1 Gaiellaceae bacterium
ACACCACCTTCGTCGACATCTTCGAGCGCAACCGCGCGGCTGCGAAGAGCGGCGCCGTCGGCGAGGAGCGCGTCGTCGCGCTGCTGAACACGCACGAGGACGACGTGCTCGGCCCGCTCGACTCGCTCCAGCAGATCTACGTCAGGGAGGCGGCCGCGCGCCAGCGGGAGGCGGCGTCGGCGGCGAGCCAGGCGCTCGTCGCGAGCATCGTCGGTGGCATCCTCGCGTTGCTCTCGAGCATCGCGTTCGCAGCCTTCGCCCTTCGCCTCGTGACGAGGATGGCGTTGCGGGAGGCCAAGCTCCAGGAGCTCGTGGACGAGGTGCGCTCCACCTCGGGCGTGCTGGCGACGGTCGCGAATGAGTTGCGTGCTGCTGCGCGTGAGTCGGCTGCTGCGACGACGGAGCAGTCTTCGGCGGTGGCGGAGACGTCGGCGACGATCGAGGAGTTGGCGGCGACGGCGACGGGGATCGCGGATAACGCGCGGGCTGTTGCTGCGGCTGCGGAGCAGACGGGTGACACGATGCGGGATATGCAGGAGAAGGTGGAGGCGATCGCGGAGCGGTCGTTGAGCTTGGGTGAGCGGTCGCAGAAGATCGGCGAGATTTTGGAGTTGATCGACGAGATCGCGGAGCAGACGAATTTGTTGGCGTTGAACGCGGCGATCGAGGCGGCGCGGGCGGGTGAGGCGGGGAAGGGCTTCGCGGTGGTGGCGTCGGAGGTGCGGAAGCTGGCGGAGCGGTCGATTCGTTCGACGGAGTCGATCAAGGAGATCATCGGGGCGGTGCAGGATGAGACGAACGCGACGATCATGGCGACGGAGCAGGGGACGCGGCAGGCGCGTGAGGTGGGTGAGTTGATGAGCTCGACGGCGACGATGTTGGAGGAGTCGATCTTGGCGACGCAGCAGCAGAAGTCGGCGGCGGATCAGGTCGCTGCGGCGATGGTGCAGATCCGGGAGTCCGCCGACCAGCTCGCGGCCGAGCAGGAGCAGCGCGTCGGCACCGCCGAGCGCGTCGACGACCTCGTCACGCGGCTCGAGGACACGCTGGCCGGCGCGGGCGCCCGGAACGGCGGCGGCGACCGGCCATGAGCGGCGTCCACGTGCGGCTGCGCGTCGGCGGCGAGTCGTACGCCGTCGCCGTCGAGAACGTGCTCGAGGTCGCCGAGCTCGGCGAGCTGGCGCCCGTGCCCGGCGCGCACGGCTCGGTCATGGGTGTGCGGAACCTGCGCGGCGAAGTGCTGCCCGTGTTCGACCTCGCGGCGGTCTTCGGGATCGCGCGCGACCAGGCGCCGCAGCGGCTGCTCGTCGCCGAGCACGCGGGGCGGCGCGCGGGCTTCGCGATCGACGAGGTGACCGACGTCGGGCTGCTCGAGGCGCCGGCCGAGGAGACGGAGTCGCAGTTCCTCCACGGCGCCTCGCTCGACGGCGGCGAGCTCGTCGGGGTCGTCGACGTCGCGCGGGTCTTCGGCGCGCTGGAGCGGGAGGGCGCGTGAGCGACACGGAATCCGAGTTCCTCGAGCTCTTCCGGGACGAGGCGAACGAGCGGCTCGACAACATGGTCGACAACCTGCTCGCGCTCGAGAGCGGCCGGGCAGAGCCCGACGCGCTCGACGCGCTCTTCCGCGACGCGCACACGATCAAGGGCGGCGCGGGGATGCTCGGGCTCGACGACGTGAGGACCCTCGCGCACGCGGTCGAGGACGTGCTCGGCAGCGTTCGCGAGGCCGGCGTCTTCCCGCCCGAGCTCGCCGACCCGCTGCTTCGGGCCGCCGATGCGCTGCGCAAGCACGTCGCCGGGGACGGGGAAGGGACGCCCGACCTGCTCGACGAGCTCGCCGCGAGCGTTGCGAGCGTGACCGGCGGCGAGGCTCCCGCCGCGTCGGCCTCTACGGCTCCGGCGCCCGCTCCGGCCGAGCGCCGCGCGATCCGGGTCCCCCCGCAGAAGATCGACCGGCTGCTCGACCTCGTGGGCGAGACCGTGCTGCACCGGCGCAGGCTCGAGCACGTGATCGGCGACGACCGGATCGCCGCCGACGAGACCGTCTCGGACGAGCTCGACCTCGGCGGGCGCCTGTTCGAGGAGCTGAAGGACGCGGCGATCCAGATGCGCACCCTCCCGATCTCGACGATCACCGGGCCGCTGCCGCGCGCGGTTCGCGACATCGCGGCGGCCGAGGGCAAGGAGGTCGAGCTCGTCGTCACGGGCGCGGACACGGAGCTCGACCGCGTGATCCTCGAGAGCCTCTCCGAGCCGCTCGTGCACATCCTCCGGAACGCGATCGGCCACGGGATCGAGACGGCGCGCGAGCGCACGAAGGCCGGCAAGCCCCCGCACGGTACCGTCGAGCTCCGCGCCGAGCAACGCGGCGGCTCGGTCGAGATCGTCGTCGCCGACGACGGCCGCGGGGTCTCGCCCGAGATCCTCGCCGAGGCGCGCAAGGAGGGATCGCTCGCCGAAGTGCTCGCGCGGGCAGGTTTCTCGACCGCCGAGGAGGTCACCGATCTTTCCGGTCGCGGCGTCGGGCTCGACGCGGTCAAGGCGCATGTCGAGTCGTTCGGCGGCACGCTCGAGGCGCGCAGCGAGCCGGGCAAGGGCACCGAGATCATCCTCGTGCTCCCGCTCGCGCTCGCGCTGCTCGAGGTCCTGCTCGTCGAGCGCGGCGGCCAGGCGTTCGGCCTGCCGCTCGCGAGCGTCGAGGAGGCGATCGCCGTCGAGGACTCGCTCAGGCTCGAGGGGAGGCCGGCGCTCGAGTTGCGCGGCCGCTCCGTCCCGCTCGCCGACCTCGCTGACCTGGTCGGCGCCTCCGCCCCGGAGCTTCCCCCGCGTGCGCCCGCGATCGTCGTCACCGCGGCCGGGCGCCGGATCGCCGCGGCGTGCGACCGCCTGCTCGGCGAGGACGAGGTCGTCGTCAAGCCGCTCGGCACGCTCCTGCCCTCCGCGCACGGCTATCTCGGCGCCGCCATCCTGGGCGACGGCCGGATCGCGCTGCTGCTCGATCCCGCGTCGCTCGCGCGCGGCCGGGGCGGAAGGCGCAAGAATGTGACACCCGTGGCCGCCGCCGAGACGAAGCAGCTCGCGCCGAAGGTCCTCGTCGTCGAGGACTCGTTCACCGTGCGCGAGCTCCAGCGCAGCATCCTCGAGGCCGCCGGCTACCGCGTCGAAACCGCGCGGGACGGGAAGGAGGGCTTCGAGCTCGTGTCGAGCGACGACGAGATCGAGCTCGTGATCACCGACCTGGAGATGCCGGAGATGGACGGACTGGAGCTGACGAGGGCGATCCGCGGTCACGCGCAGCGCGCCTCGCTGCCGGTGGTCGTCGTCACCACGCGCGGCACCGACGAGGACCGGCAGCGCGGCGTTGAGGCCGGGGCGGACGCCTACATGGTCAAGCGGGCGTTCGACCAACAGGTTCTGCTCGACACCGTCGAGCGCCTCGTCGGGCGGTGACGCCGGCGCGCACCCGGGTCCTCGTCTGCGAGGACTCGAAGACGTTTGCCGCGGCGCTGACGCGCCTGCTCGAGCACGGTGGCGAGATCGAGGTCGTGGGCGTCCGGGCCACCGCCGAGCTCGCGATCGAGGCGCTGGCGACGCTCGAGCCCGACCTCGTGACGATGGACATCGAGCTGCCCGGGATCTCCGGGCTCGAGGCGGTCGAGCAGATCATGAGCGTCCGCCCGACGCCGATCCTCGTGCTCTCGGCGCACATCGGCGGGGACGGACAGAACGCGGCCGCGGCGCTCGCGGCCGGGGCCCTCGAAGCGCTCGCGAAGGACGAGCTCCCGCTGCGGGAGCCGGCGAGCGCGGCGGCGAACGCCTTCCGGCGCCGCGTGCGGCTGCTCTCGCGGGCGCACGTGATCCGTCACCCGCGCGCGCGCCTGAGCCCTCGCCGGGCGCGTACCCCGGGCCGGCAGCCGAAGCGCGGGGCCGTGATCGGGATCTGCGCCTCGACCGGGGGCCCCCAGGCGCTCGCCGCCCTCCTCTCGGCGATCCCGGCGAGCTTCGCCGTCCCGATCCTCGTCGTCCAGCACATCTCGGCCGGGTTCACGAAGGGGTTGGCGGAGTGGCTGGACGGCGCGGTGCCGCTGCCCGTGCGGCTGGCCGAGGACGGAGCGCGGGCTGCGCCCGGTGTCACGATCGCGCCGGACGGCGCCCACCTCGTACTCGGCCCGGGCGGGGTGCTGACGCTCGACCGCACCTCTGCCGCCGGCCTGCACCGCCCGTCCGCCGACATGCTCCTGAGGAGCGTCGCGGCCCACGCGGCGAAGACCGGCGTCGCGGTCGTGCTGACGGGGATGGGCCGCGACGGAGCCGACGGCCTGGCCGCGGTGCACAAGGCCGGCGGCCTGACGATCGCGCAGGACGAGGCGACCTCGGCCGTCTACGGGATGCCGAAGGAGGCGGCGAAGCGCGGAGCCGAGCTCGTCCTGCCGCTGGGCGAGATCGCCGGCGTCCTCACGACGGTCGCGCTCGACCGGCGCTCGAAGCCGCGATGACCGACCTCCTCGAGCGAGTCGCGGAGATCGTCCGGGCCGAGAGCGGGATCCGGCTCGCCCCCAACCAGTACGCCTCGCTCCGTGCCGCGATCGGGCGCGCCGTCCCGCGGGCCGATCCCGTGGCCTTCCTGCTGCTCGCCGAGGACCCCGTCTGGGGGCGCGAGACGGTGGCGCGCCTGGTCGACGAGGTGACGGTCAAAGAGACGTCGTTCTTCCGCGACCGCCGCCAGCTCGACGCGATCGCGTGGCGGCTGCTGCTCGAGCGCGCGCAGGCGGCGGGCTCCGGCGAGATCCGGGTGTGGAGCGCCGCGTGCGCGACCGGCGAGGAGCCGTACACGCTCGCGATCATGGCCCTCGAGGCGTTCGCGCCCGCC
>DAISLG010000177.1:0-4770 GCA_036820565.1 Gaiellaceae bacterium
CGCGCCGCAGGCGCCGCCACAGGCGTTACGACGACGAGAACAAGCAACGCGGCAGCCGGGGCGATCTTCAACGCAGACTCTTTCTACGCGGAAGGGCTTGTCGACAAACCTTCCGTTTTCGCGGGAGCACGCTACGAGCCCACCAGCGACCTTAACGCGCGTTCGAGGGGGCGATCGCGCTTGCTGCTGGCGCTGCTACCGATCTATGAAGCCAGACTTGGGGCGGCTATGGAGCTAGCCGGGCTCGAACCGGCGACCTCCTGGGTGCGATCTCGGAGGCTGCGCCATGCGCGGCGTACGACGCGAAGAGGTAGCGGCCACGCATGCTGAATTCCTCCTCGCCGGGGGCTCAGCTCTTCTGAGGCGCAATCGCGCAGTCGTAAGGTCGCGCGCCGCAACGCGCGTGCAGCCCCGAATCGAGGCGGCGGAGCAGCGCGTGGCCGGCGAGGCTGCGCGCGTGTCGCGAGGCACCGATTCCAGCGGTCGTTGACTTGAGGCGCGGGAGAGGTCGGGGGCGTCATCCTTTCCCGACCCTGTCGGGCGTACCCTTTCGTCGTGTCGAGCGTCGTCGGGCGCGAACCCGAGCTTACGGTCGTCGAGGCCTTCCTCGCCGCCGGCGAGGGGCGCGGTGCGCTCGCGATCCTGGGCGAGCCCGGCATCGGCAAGACGACCGTTTGGGAGGAGGCGGTCTCGCTCGCCCGCTCGCGCGGGGCCACCGTCCTCGTCGCTCGGCCGGCGGAATCGGAGGCGAAGCTCTCCTTCGCCGGGCTCGCAGACCTGCTCTCGACGGTGCCCGAGGAGCTTTTCTCCGAGCTCCCGGCGCCGCAACGTGCGGGCCTGGACGCGGCGCTGCTGCGCACCGCCTCCACCCGCTCGCCCGAGCGGCGGCTCGTGGGTACGGGGTTCCTCTCCCTGCTGCGCGCGCTCGCTGCCGACGACACCGTCGTGCTCGCGGTGGACGATCTGCACTGGCTCGACGCGGCCTCGGCGGCGGTCCTGGAGTTCGCGGTGCGGCGGCTCCGCGACGTGCCGGTGCGCGCGATCGTCTCGATCCGCTCGCAGGAGACGGATGCGTCGGCGCTGCTGACACTCGAACGCGAGCTACGGCTCGAGCGCCTGGAGCTCGGGCCGCTGTCGGTCGGGGCGCTTCATCGCGTCCTCGCGCAGGCGCTCGGGCGGACCTTCCCACGACCCACACTCGTGCGGATCGCACAGGCGTCGGGCGGCAACCCGCTCTACGCGCTCGAGATCGCGCGGCTGCTCGACGGTGGCGGCGAGCAGGCCGGCTTCGTTCGCATGCCCGTCCCCACCACGCTCCAAGCGCTCGTGCGAACGCGCGTCCGCGCCCTTCCCGGCCGGACGCGCGGCGCGCTCCTGCGCGCGTCGGCGCTGGCCCGGCCGGACACGAGCATGCTCGAACCGCGCGATCTGGCGGCGGCCGAGGAGGCGGGGCTCGTGCGGATCGCTGCGGACGGCCGGATCCACTTCGTCCATCCCCTGTTTGCGTCGGCCGTCTACTCTGCGGCGCCGCTGGCCCGCAGACGTGAGACGCATCGGGCGCTCGCGGGCGTCGTCGCGGATCCGGAGGAACGGGCGCGCCACCTGGCGCTCGCCTGCGACGGTCCTGACGAGGAGGTGATGGGCGAAGTCGAAGCCGCCGCCCGCCATGCCCGGATGCGCGGCGCCCCCGACACCGCAGCCGAACTGGCCGAGCTCGCCCTGGGGCTCGCGCCGCCCGGAGGCGCGGCCGCGCAGCGGTTGCAAGTCGAACTTGCGGAGCACCTCTATCTCGCGAGCGACTTCCAGCGTGCGGTGGCGGTGCTCGAGGAGCTGAGCACCACGCTAGAGCCGGGCGATCAGCGTGCTCGCGTGCTCGTGATGCTTGCAGAGATCGACTACTGGCGCGGTGGCGAATCCGCGGCGCTCACGCTCGCGGAGCACGCGCTGGCGGATGCGCGTGACCCACTTATGCAAGCGCGGTGTCACGTCGCGATCGCGATGTACGCGGGAACGGTCGATCTACCGAGGGCCGCTGCCGGCGCGCGCGACGCGGTCGCCCTCCTCGAGCCGCTCGCCGACGTCGACCCTGGGCTCGTCGCGGCGGCGCTCGGTGCATTTGTGCGTGCCGAGCTCTTCCTCGGTAACGGCTTCCACGCCGAGACGGCCCAGCGGGCGCTCGCGCTCGAACAGAGCGCGCCGCCTGCAGCGGTTGACACACGCATCGTGTTCAAGCTCGGCCAGTGGCTGCGATACGTCGACGATTTCGAGGGCGCGCGGAGACAGCTCGCACAGGCCGAAGAAGAGGCACGCGACGAGGGCGATGACTCGTCGCTCGCGAACATCCTCCTCAACCGCGTGATCCTCGAGACGTGGGCCGGCGCGCTCGCCGACGCGACTGAGCTGGCCGAACGGATGGTCGACGCGTTCGCGCAGCTGGGACTCCAGCCTGGAGGACCGAACGTCTGGAAGACGTACGTGGACGCCTTCGCCGGGCGAATCGACGCCGTCCAGGCGGCGGCCGTCACTGCTGACATGCAGGAGCCAATCATCGCGGCGCTCTGGGAGCGCACGATCGGACTCGCGGACCTCACCGCCGGCGACCTCAACGCTGCCGATCGCCGCCTTTCCCGGGCGCTCAGCGAGTTCGGCCGCATCAGCTTCCGTGAGCCTGCGATCTGGCGCGTCGACGGCGATGCGATCGAGGCCGCCGTCGCGAGCGGCGCACTCGACCGCGCGGAGCGGTGGCTCCGCCGCTTCGAGGAGCGCGCGGCGCGCACGCGCATCCCCTGGAGCCTCGCCGTCTCGGCCCGCTGCCGAGCGCTACTGCTCGCGGCCGGCGGAGAGCTCGAGGCAGCGGCCGAAGCGCTGGAGGGCTCTCTGGCTCACCACGAGCGGTGCCCGATGCCGTTCGAGCTCGCGCGAACGCTGCTCGTCCAGGGACAGGTGCTCCGCCGGCTCAAGCGCAAGCGCGACGCGCGCGGGTCGCTCGAGCAGGCGCGCGCGATCTTCGCGCGCCTCGGAGCGGAGCCCTGGGTCGCGCGCGCCGATTCGGAGCTCCAGCGGGTCGCGGTGCGTCGCGCGCCGGACGAGCTCAGCGCGACCGAGCTGCAGATCGCGGAGCTCGCTGCGGCCGGACTGTCGAACCGGGAGATCGCCCGTCAGGTATTCGTGTCGCGAAAGACGGTCGAGTCGAACCTCGCCCGCGTCTACCGGAAGCTCGGCATCTCGTCGCGTGCCCAGCTCGAACGAGCGTTGCGCATGAAGGGCGCTTCGATTTCGTAGGGAGCTCACCGATTCCGTGCGAGCGCCGGACGAGTAGCTTCGTGCCAATGGATTGGGAATCGGACAGCTTCGTTGCCGAGTGCTTTTGGCCTGACGTCCGAGACGAGGACGTGCGTGCGCTCGACAAGCGGATCGCCGCCTACCTCGTAGCGGACGTCCGCTACCTCGGCTCGATCCTCCTGCGCGAGGACGAGGTCGTTCTCTGCCAAATCGAAGGACCCGCCGCAGTGGTCCGTGAGGTCGCTGAGCAGGCCGAGATCCCGTTCGAGCGCATCCTCGCAACCACCTACCTGTCCTTGCCACCTTCAGAAACCGGAGGACCCGAATGAACCGGAAGCTCGCAATCCTCGTCGTCGTGGCCTCGGCCTGCCTCGCCGCCGCGTCGACCGGCGGCGCAGCCGGCGCCGGCCAGCTCTGCCCGACCTTCAAGCAGGGAAGGCTCACGTTCCACCCGGAGACGCTCGGCACAGGCTGGACGTGCGCATCCGCGAAGCCGTGGATCGTCAAGCTGATCGGCGACCGCGCGCCCGTCGGGAGCAGGAACGTCCCGCTCACGAACGGCCCGAGTGGTTACCACTGCCTCGCGACCCCGTTCAGGCGCCGCGGTCGCGCAACGTCGGGCGCGTGCTTCAAGGGCACCATCGCTTTCCCGAGGTCCGGCTTCGCCTGGATCACCGCCTAGCGCACGAGGGCGACGGCCAACCGAGAAGAGGAGAACCGATGCACCGTCAGCAGGCCTCTGAGATCCCGCGGCGCGGCCGCCGCGCCGCCCCGGCCTCCGCGCTCCTGCTCACCGTCGCCATTGCCGGCCTCGCGGGCACACTCCTCGTCGCGTCGCCGTCCCGGGCCGAGCGAGCGGCACACTCCACGCAGGCCGGCTTCGCCCGGCTGGCCCTCGTGACCCCGCGCGACGTCGCCGGGCTCAAACCGGCAGCCGTGCCGAGTTCGGCCCGCCATGCGTGGAGCGCGGTGTTGCCCGCCTCGGCCCGCAGTGGCGCCGCGATCGGCGTGCTCCGCGGGCCGAAGGTCCTGCTCGTCAGCCGCGCCGCGTCGGCGGGGAGCGCGGCGCGGGCGGGGGCGCTGGCGAGGACGCTGCGCCGGCTGTCGGCAGCGCGCCTCGCGCACCTGGACGCCGCCGCCGTCGGGCACAGCGCTCTCGGCCCCGGCGTCGCCCATGCGGTGTGGAGCGCCGGCACGCTGGTCGGGCAAGTGTCGGTGCTCGGCGCCGGCCGGGCAGGCGCCGGCCTCGCGCGGTCAGCCGCCGCCACCGTCCGCGCCAGGATCCAAGTCACGCTGACGAAGACCGCCTGGGAGAAGGTGCTCGACCAGATTCGCCCGGACGGAAGCGTCAGCGTCAGCACCGCCCTGCAGGCGTTCTCGCTCGCGATCGCGCGGCTGCCCGGCGTGCACGTTCCCACCGGCCCGGCCGGCCAGATCCCGGACGGGACGCTGGCGATCAACTGGGTGCTGTCGAAGTTCGCTCAGCTC
>DAISLG010000178.1:0-4649 GCA_036820565.1 Gaiellaceae bacterium
ATGGGGGAACCATGGGTTCCCCCACGTTGAACGAGTGGGGCTACTCGAACCGGCTCGTCGATCTGGTCGGCAAGCTGCTCTAGTGCCCCGGTCGGTTCGCGACGCCGACGTTGCCGGCAAGCGCGTCCTCGTCCGCGCGGACCTGAACGTGCCCCTCGACGGCGGCCGCGTCGCCGACGACACTCGGATCCGGGCGGCGCTGCCGACGATTCGGCTCCTGCTCGACGGCGGCGCGGCGGAGGTCGCGGTCTGCTCGCACCTCGGGCGGCCGAAGGGCGAGGACACGGCGTTCTCGCTGGAGCCGGTCGAGGCGCGGCTGCGAGAGCTCCTCGACGATCCTCGGCTCGTCGTGCTCGAGAACACGCGCTTCCATCCCGGCGAGACGGCGAACGACCCGGCGTTCGCGCGCGAGCTCGCCGGCGGGCGCGACCTCTTCGTCCAGGACGCGTTCGGCTCGGTGCACCGCGCGCACGCCTCGACGGTCGGGGTGGCGGCGCTCCTGCCGGCCTACGCGGGGCTGCTCCTCGAGCAGGAGCTCCAGCACCTCGGGAAGCTGCTCGGCGACGTCCGGCGTCCGTTCGTTCTGATCTCCGGCGGCGCCAAGGTCGACGACAAGCTCGGCGTCCTCGAGCACCTCGGCGCCCGCGCGGACACGGTACTCGTCGGCGGCAAGATGGCAGAGCAGATCCGCGACGAGAACCCGCTCTCGTTCCCGGTCGAGCTGCCCGTGGACGTGGTCGCCGCAGCGGAGTTCGCCGAGGACGCCGAGGCGCGCGAGACTCCCTACGGCGAGCTCCCCGAGGGGTGGCTCGGGCTGGACATCGGCCCGGAGACGCGCCGTCGGTTCGCCGGGCACGTCGCCGGCGCGAGGACGGTCTTCTGGAACGGCCCGATGGGTGTCTTCGAGTGGCCACGCTTCGCCGCGGGGACGCGCGCGGTCGCGGAATCCGTCGCGGCGAACGAGCAGGCGCTCACGATCGTCGGCGGCGCCGACTCGATCCGCGCGCTGACCGAGCTGGGGCTCGTCGACCGCGTGGATTGGGCTTCGACCGGGGGCGGCGCCGCGCTGGAGCTGCTGGCGGGGAAGGAGCTGCCCGGCGTGGCAGCGATCCCGGAGGCGTGACCCGGCCGGCCGACCTGATCGGGGCGATGCCATTCGCGGCCGGCCTCGGGATCGAGCTGATCGCGGCGGGGCCCGACGAGGTGCGCGGCGGCCTCGCGCACGACCCGGCGCTCTGCACCGCGGGCGGGATCCTCCACGGCGGCGTGCTGATGGCGCTCGGCGACAGCCTCGGCGCGATCTGTGCCTACCTCAACCTGCCGGAGGGGGCGCACACGGCGACGATCGAGTCGAAGACGAACTTCTTCCGCGCAGTGCGGTCGGGACCGGTCGAGGCGACCTCGCGGCCGCTTCACGTGGGCCGGACGGTGATCGTCGTGCAGACGGACATCGTCGACGAGCAGGGCGACCCGGTCGCGCAGGTGACGCAGACGCAGGCCGTCCTCGGGCCGTAGGATCGCGCCGTGCTGATCGCGGGCAACTGGAAGCTCTACAAGGGGCCCGCGGAGACCGCGGAGTTCTGCGCCGCGCTCAAGCAGCGGGATCTGGGCGGCGTCGAGGTCGCGGTGTGCCCGCCGTTCGTCTCGCTCGCCGCGGCGGTCGGAGCGCTCGCCGACACGGAGATCGCCGTCGCCGCGCAGAACGTCGCGTGGGCCGAGGAGGGCGCGCTCACCGGCGAGGTCTCGGGGTCGATGCTTCGCGAGCTCGGCGTCTACGGGGCGATCGTCGGCCACTCCGAGCGGCGCCAGTACTTCGGCGAGACGGACGAGACGGTCGCCCGCCGCGCGGAGGCCGCGCTCGAGGCGGGGCTCTCCGTGATCGCCTGCGTCGGCGAGTCGGACGAGGAGCGCGAGCGGGGCGAGACCGAGGCGGTCCTGCGGCGCCAACTGTCTGTCCTCGCACACCACGACGCGCTCGTCGTCGCCTACGAGCCCGTCTGGGCGATCGGCACGGGCAAGAGCGCGACACCGGAGCAGGCCGAGGCGGCACACGCGGTGATCAAGTCGGTGCTCGACGTCCCCGTCCTCTACGGCGGGTCGGTCAAGCCGGAGACCGCCGGCGATCTGCTCTCGCGGCCCGGCGTCGACGGCGCGCTCGTCGGTGGGGCCTCGCTCGACGTCGACTCCTTCGCGGCGATTTGCGCGGCAGCTTCCCGCTCGTAGCGCTCGTGATCCTGGACGGGTGGGGGCTCGCCCCGCCCGGGCCCGGGAACGCGGTCGAGCTCGCGGCCACACCGGTGTTCGACCGGCTCTGGGCCGAGTGCCCGCACGCGGAGCTCGAGGCGTCCGGCGAGGCCGCCGGGCTGCCGCCCGGGCAGATGGGCAATTCCGAGGTCGGGCATCTGACGATCGGTGCGGGCCGGCGGCTCTATCAAGACCTGATGCGGGTGGACAAGGCGATCGAGGACGGCTCGTTCTTCGAGAACCCCGCGCTCGTCTCGGCGTTCGAACGGGGCCGCAACGTCCACCTGCTCGGGCTCGTCTCGCGCGGCGGCGTGCACTCGCACATCGACCACCTGAAGGCGCTGCTCCGCTTCGCGCCCGAGAAGACGTGGATTCACGCGTTCACGGACGGGCGCGACGTCTCGCCGACCGCGGCGATCCACGATCTCGCGGAGCTGCCGCAGGACCGCATCGCCTCGATCTCGGGCCGCTACTACGCGATGGATCGCGACGGGCGCTGGGAGCGGACGCAGCGCGCCTACGACGCCGTCGCCGCGTCGCGCCCGATTGTCAAGGAGTCTGGCACCGCAACAATCGAGCGCTCGTACGCCACCGGGGTCACCGACGAATTCGTCGTGCCCGTCCACCTCGACGGACGGCCCGGGATCGAGCCGGGGGACACGGCGATCTTCTTCAACTTCCGGCCCGACCGGGGACGCCAGCTCTCGCGCCTCCTGCTCGACGCCGACATCGACCTGACGACGATGACGCGCTACGGCTCCGAGATCGACTGCCCCGTCGCGTTCGCGGAGAAGGACGTGCCGAACACGGTCGCCGAGGTGCTCGCGGGCCACGGCCTGCGCCAGCTCCACGTCGCGGAGACGGAGAAGTACGCGCACGTCACGTACTTCTTCAACGGCGGCCGTGAGGACGAGTGGCCGGGCGAGACGCGGATCCTCGTCCCGAGCCCCCGCGACGTGCCGAGCTACGACTTCGCGCCGGCGATGTCGGCGCGCGAGGTCGCCGCCCGCTTCTGCGCGGAGGTCGGCAACGGCTACGCCTTCGCCGTCGTCAACTTCGCGAACCCGGACATGGTCGGCCACACCGGCAAGATCCTCGCCGTCGTGCAGGCCGTCGAGGCCACGGACGCATGCCTCGGCGAGGTCACCGCCGCCGTCGCGCGCGCGGGCGGCGTCTGCCTCGTCACGGCCGACCACGGGAACGCCGAGCAGCTGCTCGAGCCCGATGGCGTTGGCCCGCACACGGCCCACACGACGAACCGCGTCCCGCTGATCCTCACCGCGCCCGGCCTCACTCTCCAGTCCGGGGGGGAGCTTGCCGATCTGATCCCCACGGCCCTGCGGCTCCTGGGTCTCGAGCCCCCGGCGGAGATGACCGGTAAGGATCTTGTTAGTACTTGAAAAGCACAAAGATTCAGCCCTCGACCGGGTTATACTGCGCCACCTTGTCGCTATCGCAACCTGACCCCGGGATCCTCCGCAAGGCGCAGAGGGGTGACGAGCGCGCCTTCGACATCATCCTGCGGACCTACGAGACGCCGATCTACAACTACGTGCTGAGGCTCGTCGGCGACCGGTCGCTTGCCGAGGACCTGACGCAGGAGGTCTTCCTCCGCGTCTTCCAGGGACTGCCGCGCTTCTCCGACCGCTCGAAGTTCACGACCTGGCTCTTCCAGGTGACGAAGAACCGGGTGCTCGACGAGCTGCGCGCGAAGGAGCGCCGGCCGCTCGCGTCGGTCTGCATCGACGACATCCCGCCGCTCGAGGTCGTGGACGCGCCGCTGGAGCGGATCGAGGCGATGGACGCGGTCTGGCGCGCCGTCAACGCGCTGAACGTCGACCTGAAGATGGCGCTTCTCCTCCGCGACGTCGTCGGGCTCTCCTACAACGAGATCGCCGACTCGCTCGAGATCACCCTCGCCACGGTCAAGTGGCGGATCTTCAAGGCCCGCGAGGAAGTTCAGCTGGCGCTCGGGCGCGAAGGCATCAGCTTCGGCGATACCGTCGCCGCGAGCGAGACCCGCTAGCGCCGCTCCCTCTGTCCGTCGAGGTGTAGGGGCCGGCGGCGCCCTGCGTACGAGATCTACTTGCTTCGAGCTTTTAGCGACGGCTTCGGATCGAGCTCGTTCTCGCTCGCATGCATGATCTCTGGATCCAGGCAGACTCTTTCGAGAATTTCCGCCTGCCTGCAAATAGCATCGATCATCAGCAAACGATCCGAACGGGGCAGATCCGGCATCGAGCTGAGAGTACGAGCCATCCCCGAAATCGTCTGCAACGGATTTGCCATTCGGTGTCGGACGAGTTGCGTGTAATGGTAAAGAGCGCGCTGGTATTCGTCGCTGTCGCTCGTGGCTTCGGCGAGTTTGGCGGCTGCAATGACGAGCTGCTCATCTGCCTCGTTCA
>DAISLG010000179.1:0-1821 GCA_036820565.1 Gaiellaceae bacterium
GGATGTCCCACCAGATGTGCGTGTAGTCCGCGATGCAGCCCGTCCGCTCGAGCTGCCCGACGACCTCGGCGTAGTCCGCGTAGTCCTTGAACCGCGGCGGCGGGCCCGAGCGTGGGAACGCCGCGAACACCATCTGCCGCGAGGAGGCGAGCCCGGTCGGCTCGCCGCGCCAGAAGGGCGAGCTCGCCGAGAGCGCGAGCAGCGGGCCGAGCTGGGTGGCGAGGCCGTTCACGACCTGGATCGCCTTCTCCGCATCGTCGACCGCGACGTGGATGTGCATGGCGAAGATCAGCTCTCGCCGTGCGACGTACTGGAGCTGGTCGACGAGGTTCCGGTAGCGGTCGCGCGCCGTGATCCGCTGCGCCTCGAACAGGCTGAACGGGTGCGTGCCCGCCGAGCCGAAGCGGAGCCCCTTCTCGCGCGCGACGCTCGCGACGTACGCGCGCAGCTTCCGCAGCTCGCCGCCGACGTCGCCGGCGGTGCGGCACACGGGCGTCGTGATCTCGATCACCGACTGCATCAGCTCGGCGTTGATCTGCCCCTCGAGCTCGTGGCCGGCGATCGCCGCGAGCACCGTGTCGATGTGCTGGACGAGGTCGAGCGTCTCCGGGTCGAGGAGCATGTACTCCTCCTCGACGCCGAGCGTGTACGGGTCGCTCTGGCCGAACTTGTGGTCGAGCACGCTGCCGCCGCCGGCGAAGCTCGCGCCCTTGCCCGTGATCGATGGAGGGTAGATCTGCTTCATTGCGCCCCGACGATAAATGCCTCGGCCTCGATCTCCACGAGCCAGCGCGGGTCGAGTAGCTCGGCGACGATCCCGGTCGTCGCGGGCCGCGCGACGGCGAACGCCTCGCGGTGCGCGCGGCCGACCTCGTCGATCAGGTCGGCGCTGGTGACGTAGAAGCGCGTGCGGACGACGTCGTCGAGGCTTGCACCTGCCTGCTCGAGCGCGCGGCCGACGATCTCGAGGCAGCGCCGGGCCTGCTCGTACGCGCCCGTGGGCGGATCCGCGTCGTCCGGCATGATCGGCGCGGTGCCCGACACCCACACGTGCGGCCCCGCGGCGACCGCCCGCGAGTAGCCGACGCGTTCCTCGAACGCGGCCCCGGAGGAGATGAGGCGCCGCTCCACCCGACTAGTATCGCCGCGCGTGGACGCCCTGAACCAGATCGACGGCTGGCCGGCCGAGCACGTCGCGGTCGCGGTGACGGGCGCCGTCGAGGCGAGCCACGGCGACACGGGCCGCTCGTTCCCGTGGGCGTCCGTGACGAAGCTCGCGTCCACGTGGGCGGCGCTCGTCGCGGCGGAGGAGGGGATCCTCGACCTCGACGAGCCGCTCGGCCCGGCCACGGTGCGCCACTGCCTCGCCCACGCGTCCGGCCTCCCGCTCGACGGCCGCACGCCGATCGCGCGCCCGGGCGAGCGGCGGATCTACTCCAACGACGGGATCGAGCTCGTCGCGGAGCTCGTCGCCGAGCGCGCCGAGATGCCCTTCGCCGGCTACCTGCGCGAGATCCTTGGGATCGAGCTCGTGGGCTCGCCGGCCTCCGGCGCCGTCGGGACGATCGACGACCTCATGCGGCTCGCGCGCGAGTGCCTCCGCCCGACGACCCTCGCCGCCGAGACCCTCGCGGAGGCGACGAGCGTCCAGTTCCCCGGCCTCATCGGCGTGCTGCCGGGCTTCGGGCGGCAGGAGCCGAACGACTGGGGCCTCGGCTTCGAGCTCCGCGACGGCAAGAGCCCCCACTGGACGGGCTCCCGCAACGCGCCGCGCACGTTCGGGCACTTCGGCCGGAGCGGGACGTTCCTGTGGGTCGACCC
>DAISLG010000179.1:1921-4638 GCA_036820565.1 Gaiellaceae bacterium
GTCGGGCGCCTCGAGGCTCGGGTGATGGCCCCCGCCTGCCACGAGCTCGAGCCGCGCGTGCTTCGCCTCGCACGCGATCCGCTCGCCGATCGCGTGGAAGTCAGGCACGTCGTGCTCGCCGACGACGACGAGGGTCGGCATCGCGAGCGTCGAGAGCGGGGGCAGGTCGGCCCACTGCACGTCCGGCTCGGCGACGGCCGCCTGGAGCTCGAACGCGCGCCGCTGCATCGGCCGCAACGTGTCGCGCGCGTGCGGGAGCGCCCAGCGCTCCAGGTTCAGCTCCGTCGCGCCGTCGAGGTCGCCCGACGCGAGCAGCTCGTCCTCGCGCTGACCGAACGCGCGCTGGTCGTCCGACCATTCGTGGTCGCGAGGCGCGGGGGAGACGAGCATCAGCTTCGGCACGCGGTCGGGATGCAGCAACGCCGTCTCGAGCGCGATCCGCCCGCCGAACGAGTTGCCGACGAGGATCGCCGGCAGCAGTTCCACGAGCACCTCGACGAACGAGAACGGCCGGGTGGGGAACGGGCGCTCGCCCCAGCCCGGTAGGTCGACGGCGACCGGGTCAAACCGTCCGCGCAGGAGCTCGACTTGGCGCTTCCACATGCGCGCGCCGCCGACCGCCGAGTGGATGAAGACGACGCGCTCAGGCACTGAAGAGCGGCCTGACGAGCTCGTCGAACGCGGCCTGGTCGCAGCTCGCGAGTGTGACAGCGGTCAGCGCCCGCACCGACGCGGTGCGCGGCACCCCCATCGCCGGAGCGACCTCGCCGAAATAGTCGCCCGGCCGCAGCACCCGCCGCGCGCCGAGGTCTGCCTGTGAGACGGCCAGCATCCCCGAGAGGACGACGTAGAAGCGCGAGCCCGTCTCGCCTTCCTCGACCACGCCGCGCCCGGCCGGGAGCTCCTGCCGCTCCATCCGCGCCGCGAGCTTGCCGAGCACCTCGCCCGGGAGCGAGGCGAGCAGTCCGACGCGTGACAGCTCGTGCACCGTCGCGGAGCTGGCGCGTGGGCTCAACCGGCCTCCTCGCCGGCGGATCGAGGCACGAGCACCCGTAGCGCGCGCGGGTCGATCGAGAACCGGATCGGCGTCTCGAGCTCGGCCGGCTCGCCGTCGACCGCGGCGCGCAGGTTGCCGGCCGCGGCGCCGATCTCGAAGCTCTCGGCGCAGTGCTCCTCCCAGCCGCCGCGCCAGCCCGCCGAGGAGTAGAGGTGGAGCTGGCCTTCGTCGATGCGCTCGCGCTCGCCGATCGAGAGGAGCTCGAGCGAGTACGCGTTGTTGGCGACCAGCACGATCCGGGCCTCGATCGGTGCGCCGTCGACGGTGATCCCCAGCGGCCCGCGGTGGGTCGCGAGCAGGCCGAGCGCCCGCAGCCGCGCCAGGGCGACGCGCCGCCGCCGATGGTGCTCGCGCCGGTGGACGATCTGCGCGTAGAGGCCGAGCGAGACGTTGTTCAGGAAGAGTCGGTCGCCGGCGCGGCCGACGTCGACCCGGCGCTCCTCGCCTCCGTCGAAGGCTGCGAGCGCCGCGATCGGGTCGTCGCGGTCGAGGCCGAGGTCGCGGGCGAAGTGGTTGCGCGTACCGAAGGGGATGCAGACGAACGGCCGGTCACGCTCGAGGCAGGCGCCCGCGACCGCGGCGAGCGAGCCGTCTCCGCCGGCCATTCCGACCGCGTCCGCGTCGGCCGAGCGGGCGATCTCCTCGAGGTCGTCCCCGTCCTCGAGCACGTGCACGTCGACGCCGCGCCCCCGGGCTGCTGCGGCCAGCTCCTCCGCGCTCGGCTCCGAATCGCCCGAGCTGGGATTCACGATCAGTAGTCCTCTCACCCTTCCAGGGTAGGCCGTTCGGCTCATGACAGCGTCCGCCTAGCGTCCGATAGTGGTGGCAGATGACAGACAGCGGCCTTCATCACATCGAGGACGACCTCTCCGAGACCTGGGTCGAGGAGTGGGCGGCGGACGGCGTTTGCGAGCTCGAGGCGTATCTCGCCAAGCACGCGGCGTTCCTGAGCTTCCTCGACTCGCAGAGCGCGTAGACCCGCGCGTTTGCCTCCCCACCTGCCGCGGAATACGCTGCGGGAGGGGTCACCACGCGACAGGAGGCGAACGTGAAGCTCAGCTATCTGGTCAAGGGTCTGCCCGGCCATCCGCTCCATCCGCCGCTGACGGACGCCACGATCGGGATCTACACGTTCGCAACCGTGGCCGCGGTCCTGAGCACGCTCGGGGTCGCGGAGCACAACCTGGCGCGCGCCTGGTGGCTCGCGCTGGTCGTCGGTCTCGTCACGACGGCCCTGACCGCGCTCACCGGTCTGATCGACTGGCTCGGGATCGAGCGCGGCACCGAGCTGTGGAAGACCGCGACCATGCACATGATCGCGATGCTCTCCGCCACCGTCGTTTTCCTGATCGCGGCGATCGCCGGGCACAACGGCTACACCGAGGGCGAGATCTACACCGGCGGGGTCGTCCTCACGCTCGCCGGCTTCGCGTTGCTGACGCTGGGCGGCTGGCTCGGCGGCGCCGTCGTCTTCACGTACGGGATGCGGGTGCTCAACCTCGTCGACGAGCCGGCCGTGCGCGCGGCGTCGCCGGTGCCGCACCCGGAGAAGGAAGCGGCCGAGGGCGGGTAGCCCCCGGCCGCGGAGGTCTACAGAAGCTCTACGCCTCGACGAGGCCGAGCGAGCGCTCGAGCGCGCCTTTCGGCTGCGCCCCGACGG
>DAISLG010000180.1:0-4621 GCA_036820565.1 Gaiellaceae bacterium
GCGGCCTTCAACCTGATCGGGCCGGTCGACGACGCGGACGTGCTCGACCTCTACGCCGGCTCGGGGGCGATGGGGATCGAGGCGCTCTCCCGCGGCGCCGCCTCGGCGACGTTCGTCGAGTCCGACCGCGACGCGTGCCGCACGATCGACCGCAACCTCGAGCGCCTCGGACTGCTCGGCCGCGTCCTCTGCCAGGACGTCGCCCGCTTCCTCGGCGCCGAGCGGCGCCGCTTCGACCTCGTCCTCGTCGACCCGCCGTATGAGCTGCGAGACCACGAGCTGCTCGCGCGCTACCTGCCGTTGGTGCTGGCCGAGAACGGCCTCGTCGTGCTCGAGACGGCGGCGAAGGTCGAGCCCGACCTGCCGCTCGCAGTTCGCACGAGCCGCCGCTACGGCTCCGCACGGCTTACGCTCTACGAGTGATCACCGCGATCTACCCCGGCACCTACGACCCCGTCACGAACGGCCACGTCGACGTGATCGAGCGGGCGGCTGCGATCTTCGACCGGCTCGTGATCGGCGTCGTCGGCGACCCGCGCCACAAGGAGCCGATGTTCGAGGTCGAGGAGCGCGTCGAGTTCCTCCGCCTGGCGATCGGCCACATCGAGAACGTCGAGGTCGACATCTTCAAGGAGCTCGTCGTCGACTTCGCGCGCCGCTGGGACGCGAAGGTGATCGTCAAGGGGCTCCGGATCGTCTCCGACTTCGAATGGGAGTTCCAGATGAACCAGCTGAACCGCACCCTGGCGCCCGACATCGAGACGGTGTACGTGATGGCGAGCCCGCAGGTCAGCTTCGTCTCCTCGAGCGGCGTGAAGGAGATCGCCGCTTTCGGGGGAAAGACGGATCAGCTCGTTCCAGAGCCGGTTGCGCGCCGCTTCGAGGAGCTCTTCCCCGACGGCCGCGGCGGCGCCCCACTCAGCCCCCAGGAGTAGAATCGCCGAAATGGACGTACTGGTTCTCATCGACAAGCTGGACGACCTCGTCCACAACGCCAAGGCCGTTCCCCTCACCGATCAGGTGCGGATCGACCGCGAGGAGATCTACGACATCCTCGACCAGATGCGCGCGACGATCCCCGAGGAGATCAAGCAGGCGCGCTGGATCGTCAAGGAGCGCCAGGAGATGCTGGCCGAGGCGAAGCGCGAGACCGATCGCCTCGTCGGCGAGGCGCGCGAGCAGGCGGTGCGCGAGGCGAGCCAGACCGAGATCGTCAAGCTCGCCGAGCGGCAGGCGCAGGACATCATCGACGAGGCCCGCCGCACGGCCCGCGAGACGCGGCTCGAGATGGAGGACTGGGCGGACGGGATCCTCTCGACGCTCGAGGTCAACCTCGACAAGTTCCTGACGGCGGTGAAGCGCGGGCGCGAGCGGCTGCACGAGCGCTCGCAGGAGTCGGTGATCGCCGGGATCGGCCCGATCGGCGGCGCCGACGACGATCAGCCGTACTGATCGCCTCTAGTTCGAACCCGACTGGCGCTAATAGTCCCGCGGCAGCGACAGTGGGCTTGTGGCCCGCGTCTACGCAGCTCTCGGAATCGTCTACCTCGTCTGGGGCTCGACCTACCTCGCCATGATGGTCGCGATCCGGACGATGCCGCCGCTCCTGATGAGCTCGGTGCGCTTCCTGATCGCCGGAGCGGTCCTGTACCTGATCTGCGCCCGCGGCACGAGGCCGACCTCCGGCGAGTGGCTCGGCGCAGCGATCACCGGCGGGCTGATGCTCGTGCTCGGCAACGGCGGTATCGCCTGGGCGGAGACGCGGATCGACAGCGGCGTCGCCGCTCTGATCGTCGCCGCGCTGCCACTGTGGATGGCCCTGCTCGCGCGGAAGCGCCTGCGGCCGCTCGAGCTCGCTGGGATCGCGCTCGGGTTGGGCGGGGTCACGCTGTTGCTCTCGCCGGGAGGCGGCGTCAACCCCGTCGGCGCCGCCGTCGTGCTCGCCGGGACGCTCGCCTGGGCCGGCGGCTCGCTGCTCGCGCCGCGGATCGGGCTGCCGAGCCGCCCGCTCGTCGCCGCGAGCATGCAGATGCTCACCGCCGGGATCCTGCTCGGCGTGACCGGCATCAGCGCGGGCGAGACCGCTCGGATCGGCCATCTCTCCGCCGCCTCGCTCGGCGCCTTCGCGTACTTGATCGTCTTCGGCTCGATCCTGGCCTTCACGGTCTACGGCTGGCTGCTGCAGAACGCGCCGCCGACGCTCGTCTCGACCTACGCCTTCGTCAACCCGGTCGTCGCGGTCGCGCTCGGGGTGGTCTTCCTGCACGAGTCGGTCGGTCTCGCGACGCTGCTCGCGGGCGGCGCGATCGTGGGCGCCGTCGTGCTGATCGTCGCCGGCGGCGCGCGGAAGCCGCGGCCGGCGCCGGCGATCGTCCGCGTCGAGGCACGGCTCGACCAGGCCGCCTAGTACTCTCGTCCCCATGACGAGCTTCAACGTCCGGCGCCTGAAGCTCCGGCCGGGGGAGGAGCACCGCGAGGCGATCGAGGTTGCGCTCGAGCCGCTCCAGCTCGGCGGCCAGCGCTACGTCCCCGTGCCGGAGGAGGTCACGGCCGAGTTCGCCGCCGCGAAGGCGACGACGGGCCTCGTCTTCGAGCTCCATTTCCGCGTCCGGCTGCACGGGCCGTGCTACCGGTGTCTCGGCGACGCCGTGCTCGAGCTGCCGATCGATGCGCGCGAATACCAGGCGACGAGCCCCGGCGACGACGAGGAGCTGCAGACGCCCTACCTCGACGAGGAGAACCTCGACCTGTCCGCGTGGGCCCGCGACGCGGTCGCCCTGGCACTCCCCGACAAGATCCTCTGCCGCGACGACTGCGCCGGCCTCTGTCCGGTCTGCGGCAAGAACCTGAACGACGAGCCGCACGTCCACGACGAGGAGCAGCCCGACTCCCGCTGGGACGCGCTCGCCGAGCTACGTGACCGCCTCTAGGAGGGACCGGGCGGGCGTCGTCCTCGTCGACGGCGGCCGCGTCGCGCTGATCGAGCGCCACCGCGACGGGCTCCACTACTTCGTCTTTCCCGGCGGCGGCGTCGAGCCGGGCGAGTCGTTCGAGGAAGCGGCCGTGCGCGAGGCGGCCGAGGAGCTCGGGCTCGAGGTGCGGCTCGGGGAGCTCATTGCCGAGATCGAGTTCGGCGGGACGCAGCGCTACTTTCGCGCGTCCGTCGTCGGCGGCGAGCTCGGCACCGGGCCCGGTTCGTTCAGCGGCGAGGGCACCTATGCGCCCGTCTGGGTCGGGCTCGGGGAGCTAGGCGGGCTGGACGTCAGGCCCGAGGAGCTCGTCGCACACCTGTGACATCGACCTGAAGCGGATCGAGCGGGCGCCCGCCTCGAGTGCCGACGATGCGTCCGCCGCCGTGTCGCCGATCTCGACCGCGTCGCTCGTCTCGACCCCGGCGCGCTCGCACGCGGTCCGGATCAGGTCGACGCGGGAGGTGGAGTCGCAGCCGTAGCCGCCGCGCTCGCCGGCGAAGAACTCAGCAAGGCCGAGCCGCTCCATCCGCAGCCGCGCGACGCTCTCGGGCGTCCCGGTCAGGAGCGCGAGCCGGATGCCGGCGTCGCGCAGCCGCCCGAGGCCGTGGGCCGCGCCCGGCGCGCCCTCCCAGTGCGACGTGCCGGCCGACGGGAACGCGGCCCGGTAGCGCGTGCCGAGCAGGCGGCACCAGGCGCCCATGTTGATCGGCCCGGCGCCGTGCGCCTCGAGGATGTCGGCGGCGGTCGCGATCACCGGGCGGGCCTTGTGCTCGACCTTGCTCATCGCGTTCAGCGGCAGCGTCGTGCCGGAGACCTCGGAGAGCGTCTTGATCATCAAACGCACGTAGAGGTCGTCGTGCGTCAGCAGCAGTGTGCCGTCGACGTCGAAGAGGGCGAGCGTCGTTGCCATCCCCGTGAGGGTACGCGACGATGAGCCTTCAACTCTTCTCGAAGGAGATCACGATGAGATTCAGGAAGCAGCCGCAGCCCGGTCCCGACGGCATCGTCAGGATGCATCCGCGCTGGGAGGGGATCCTGCGCGGCGACAGCCCCCTGGCGGGGATGCAGCGGGTCTACCGGCGGACGTTCGCGCTGATCCCGAGCCCGTGGCGGTGCAAGTTCTGCAACGCGCCGTTCAGCGGGCCGGTCGCGGGCACGCTGAAGTGGGTCGGCTACGCGCCGTCGCGAAAGAACCCGAGCATCTGCGCGCGCTGAATCGAGTGGGCCCCTGAGGGCGGCGCCGTCGTCCCCCTCAGCGTGCTCTTCGCCGACGTGCGCGGCTACACCAGCTTGACCGAGCAGCGAACCCCGGCCGAGACGACGGCGTTCGTCAACCGCCTCTACGAGGTGGCTGGACACGCCCTCCTCTCGGAGGGCGGCCTGCTCGGCCAGATCGCCGGCGACCAGGTGATGGCGCTCTACGTGCCGGGGCTCGCGGGGCGGGACTACATGGCCAAAGCCGTGGATGGCGCACGCGGGCTCTTGAAGGCGGTCGGCTACGGCGGCGACGGGAACTGGGTCGATCTCGGAGTCGGGATCGCGTCCGGCGAGGAGTTCGTGGGCAACGTCGGCGGCAGCGGCTACAAGGACTTCACCGCGATCGGCGACGTGACGAACACGGCGGCGCGGCTGACGGCGCAGGCCGCGGG